>JABDAY010000010.1 GCA_013288895.1 Chlamydiota bacterium
ATGAAGGCAATGGGGGAGGAGGCTTTGGCGGCGGCGGTGGTGGTAATGGAAATGGCAACTTCGGCGGTGGCGGCGGTAGCGGGGGTAGTGGAGGCTTCGGCGGCGGGGGCGGCAATAGCGGTAGTAGCGGCATAGGTGCCACACCTCCTCCTCTTTCTAATACTCAGGGCGGCAATGGTGCTGCCTTGGGCGGCGCTGTCTTCTTTGGCAGCACGACCAATCTTTCTGGTCTCACCCTTACTCTCTCAGGCAATTGCAGCACGTCAGGCAACTTCACTTCAAATAATTCTGGCGGCGGTTTTGCTGGTGGTAACGACTTTTTCCTCTACTCCACTTCCATTGTTACTACTGCCCCTCCCTTTTATGGCACCACTCTCAATCTTGTACCCGGTACAGGGGAAACAATCTTCATCAGCGAATCTATCATTGACAATAGCCCACAATCTATCCCCTTCAATGACAATTGGGGACAAGGCGATGGCTTTGGCTCCAATGTCCAAGTGACAGGCACAGGGACAGTCATCCTCGGTGGCATAAACAGTTATATCGGTCCTACAAATGTCCTTTCAGGAACCCTCAGCCTCCTCAATAGCACACTTTATGCAGGGGGACTCGGCACTATTGGCGTTCAAGCTATCAGTCAAGTCTTCGTCAACGAGGGTGCTACTCTCAAAGGGACTGGAACAATTAATGCTCCCACATTAGTATTGGGAACTCTCTCCCCTGGCAACTCAATTGGCACCATGTACTATACCGCGCCCCTCACCTTGTCCGGGACCCTGGTTTCCGAAATTGCCCCAAATACCAATAGTCAAATCTCTTCCATATCAACTGTCGATGTTACAGGTAGTACGATCCAGATCGTCCCAGATTTTGGGGTTTATTCGGTAGGAGCCCAATATACCTTGTTGACAAGCGCAGGATTAACGGGCACATCGATCCTACTCATGCCCTCACAATTTCTTGGAGAACTCACTTACCCTAATAACTCGATCCTCCTTACCCTTTTGCAAGTACCAAGATTGCAACCCACCAACTTTACGGGCAATAGCCTCAAGCTAGCAAATTACTTCAATGATGTTGCCGTCACCCTGGGAGATCCGTTCGCCATACTCATCAGCCTCCCAGAAAATGAGCAAGCAGCCGCCCTTCTTACCCTCTCTCCTTCTCGCGCAGCCTTTTCACGCTATGCCAATATAGAGGATACCCTCAGCTTCTCACGTCTTGTAGTGCAGCGCCTCGCAAATGAGCGCTTTCTTTGCGAAACATGCGAGCCTATCAACGTTTGGATTAGTGGTTTTGGGGGCTTACTCCATGAGAAAGCCGCACACCAAAATCCTGCCTTCCATGCCACCAACACTGGCCTCCTTGCCGCTGTCGATAAGACATTTGACGATGACGCCATCGTAGGGGGTGGCCTCGCCTATTCCTCCAGCATGATCAACGAGGCAGATCACCTCGGCAAAGCCCATACCCAAGGGGGCCTCGGCACTCTCTATGGCACCTGGTTCTTCTCCGACTTTTTTCTCGACGCCTCCCTCTGGGGTGGTTACTTACGTACCCACAATCGACGCAACATCTTTTATCCAGGCTTTGCAACAACCGCCTCCAGTCACTATGGCAGCATCGAGGCAAACGGACACCTCGGACTTGGCTACGACTGGTACTGGTGTCAGGGTGCACTCGAACCGTTTGCTGCCTGCGACTACGTCGGCAACTGGCAAGGAAATTACCGCGAGAGAGGTGGGGACCCCTACAACATGCATATCAAATCCAACTTCGCCTCAATGCTACAAGGCGAGGCAGGTTTTAATGGCTACTACAACAAAAGCTTCATTAATTGGACCTTCATTCTGCGCGGCAAGCTCTCCTACGTAGGCCAGGTTCCCTATCACCAGGGGGTCATCCGAGCCAACCTTATTAGCACTCCAGGTTCCTTGAATCTCGTCACCTCGCTGCGCACCCAAAACCTAGTCTCCCCAGCCCTCGAACTCTACTGGAAGTATCGGGCCGGCCTCTTCTTATCACTCGGCTACAATGGCCAGTTTGGGAAATGGTACAAAAATAACGAACTCGAAGCAAAACTGGGGCTCAGTTTCTAAAAATCTCGTTTCTCTAGACGAAAATGGGCACTCGGCGCTACCTGTCTTAAAAGCGCTCTTGTAGGCATTTCCTGACTGATCTTTCCGGTTTTTTGCTCTACAAGGACAACTTCGTTAATTTCTTCATAACTACGGAGATCGGAAACAAGAGCAACCAAAGCTGTCTGGAGAGGAGAGAGACTAGGATTAAACGCTGCATTCTCTAAATAAGATCCCGAATATATTTTCCCATCCCTTGTCTGGATCGCTATTCCTGATCTAGACTGGCTATAGGGAGCATAAGAAGCAAAGGCCGCTTTTAAACCCTCTACCACAAGAGAATATTCCTGTATGAAGCAAGGATATTCAGTTGGGAGAGCCAGCAAATTAGCCTTAAGGCCAAGGTCCTTTGGCCCAAACGCCTCGGGTAAGAGAGCAGTGAGTGTTTTTGGAGGAGTATTTGGCATGAGAATCTGCAATTGCCCCCTCTCATCTATTTCAGTTAAAAATTGTCTGCAATGCCCACAAGGTGCAGCCGATAAAGCTATTGCTATGATTTCTGTTTCCCCATGATTTCTTGCATTTGCTATGAGAAATTGTTCTCCATGAACAGCAGCATTCAAGGGGAGATCTAAGAACTCCAAATTCACACCCAGATAAATATTTCCACTTTTTCCCAAAGCGGCCCCTCCCACATGATAACCCGAAACAGGAGGACGAGCAAAAGTCTTTGCAATGGGGATGAGTTGTACAAGCAGTTCTTCCATCTTAAGCCCGCTTATCGCAAGTATTTCATTTACCTCCTCCGCAGAAATAAAGAAGGGATTAGACGGAATCATTTCTTCTAACTTTTTCATGGATATCTCCTGTCGTATTGAATTAGTATTTACTTCTGAGCCCTTTTCTCTATTCAGGACATTTTCTCCCGGGATCGTCTCTTTATTTTTCTTGTACGCTTCTAGCCATTCCGCTCCACTGACAAGATGGGTTGTTCTTCTTAGGGATAAATGAATTTTTTCAAGGGGAATTCCCTGACTCTCAAAACTCTTTAAGAGGGAAACTAAGGATTCTGAAAGAGGTCTGAAATGGCCACTATCGTCGCTGATCCACTCTATCGTTCTATCTTTGGCAATCTTGATTGCTCCAGCAAAAGCTACCCCTTTAGCGGCTGTAAAGCTGGTATGATGAAATCCTTTGACAGAAGCAGTACCTCTTATTTTTTCATGAGCATAATAGAGACCATTGACATCCATTTCAAACATCAAAGGATTTTCTGTTGGCAGGTCTTCTAAGACTCTTGCTTCAAAGTCAATGTGAAATCTATTTTTTTCTTGTTCTTCTTCAGTTTCTAGATAGATAACCTTTGGTATCTCCGGCAGAAACTCGCAGACGAAAGAAAAAAAATCCCCTTTCCCCTTTTCTGGAAAATCCAATACAAATTTGTGATATGCCTCTGCTAAACCAAGTCCATAATGATGATTAGGATCCTCTGTTTCAAGTGCACAACTCTCATGTAAAGCGATTTCAGGGTAATCCGCTGCTGCAAGGCAGCTAAAAGCAAATAGAAATAACCACTTCAAAATAACTCCCTTACCCGGATTGTTTGGGCTCTATCTGGCCCTACCGAAATGAAACTAATGGGTGTTTCAAGAAACGCTTCCAATGCTTTTACATAAACCTTAGCTTCCTCAGGCAGATCCTCAAATAGTTGTATTTTTGAGATATCTGTTTTCCAGCCTGGGAATGTAATGTATACTGGGCTGACATCTTTTAAGTGAAAGTCAAGTTCTGAAACCTCATGGTATTTAGTTCCATCTTTGTGCCGGTAGTGGGTGCAGACCTTAATTTCATCCAAGTCATCAAAAATATCAAGCTTTGTTAAGGCAATCGAGTTTGCATTGGCAAGCCTGATTCCTAGTCGTGTCAAGGGGATATCGAACCATCCAATCCTCCGGTTTTTACCATCAGTGACCCCCACTTCTCTTCCTGTTTCATTATCTAAAAACTGCTGTCCATCCTTAGTTTCTGTAGGAAGTGTCCCATTGCCACAGAGGGTCATATACGCTTTGGTGATGCCGAGAATATGATCCACCAAATGAGGGCTAAGTCCTGTCCCATGCAGAATCCCAGAAGCTGAAGTAAAAGAAGAAGTTACCTTTGGATAAAATCCATATGTGTTATCTAATAGACTCGCTTGCGCACCTTCTATAAGTACTAAATCATGATTATTTGCATGCTGCTCGACCATTTCCTCTACCTTATTGACAAAGGGTCTAAGTTTTTCTGCATACGTTAGGTATTGAGAAATGATCAACTCTTTGTTGATGGGATCTTTTCCGTAAAAATGGATCAATTGGTTATTCACTTCATCGATCCGATGGCTAGCAAGTTTTTTAAATCTATGAGGGTTTAAGAAGTCTATAACCCTGATCCCATCTCTTGAGGCTTTATCTTGATAACAAGGGCCAATCCCCTGCCCTGTTGTTCCAATTTTATCTTCCCCCCTCCGCTCCTCTTCATAAATATCCAATAGAATGTGGTATGGCAATAAAATATGGGCAAAGGGAGAGATCCAAAGACGTCCTGCATACTCAATTCCTTGGGCAGACAAATCTTCAAGCTCTTCGAAAAATTTCTCCGGATTGATCACGCAATCGGCTCCGATATAACAATTGACCTCTGGATGGATAATTCCAGAGGGAATCATATGGAGTTTAAGTTCAGTATCGTTCACCAAAATGGTATGACCCGCGTTATTCCCCCCTTGAGCTCTTACAACGGCCGCTGCATTTTCGCTGAGCAAGTCGGTAAATTTCCCCTTCCCTTCATCCCCAAATTGAGTCCCAACAACAACAATGACATCTGCTGAAAGTGAAAGGAGTGTGGCAATAAACAAACAAAATTTGAGCATAGAGCCCCTCCCGAGGTCTAAAAAATCAACAGATCGGTTTTAGCATACACGAGAATTCAGATCATCTAAAAGTTGCAAATAAAGGTATTGTTTGAATATGCTGCCTTTTGGAATGGCAATTTTCTGACAAAACGAAAATGAGGGACCATGGTTAAAAGTTTTTCACTCTCACTTAGCGTTGCAGCCGTGCTTTTTGCTGGCTTATCTTTTGCTGGGCTTCCCTTTTCTATTCAAGATGCTCAATTAGAAAATATCCAAAATGCCGGTACTGGTATTTTTGCTCCGGATGGAAGTCAGGGGTGGATCTGGGATACTGGAATAAACAACCCTTTTCTCTCTTATGTCTCCTCAACCACTCCAACAGCTCCACAAGGTGTGTACATGAGCAACCTACAGAACGCCTATCGCTCCAATTTTGCGGTAGATGTCTCTCAGGGCTGGATCTGGGACCTTAATGTAAACACAGGGCCGTACCTCTACTATTTTTCCTCAACCACACCAACAAACCCTCAGTTTTTTCAACTCACCGATACCATCGTTGCGAGTCTCTCCGCTTTTGCTCCAGACGCCCACCAGGGCTGGATTTGGGACAGCACTACAACGCGACCCCATCCCTCTATCTATTATGTTTCAGCGACCTCTCATATTGCAGCAACTCCGCAAGGTGTTGAATTAAGTCTACTGGGAAATGCGCAAGGGAACGCTTTCAGTGAGGATGCAAGCCAGGGATGGATTTGGGAAACTAGTACAATATCCCCCTATGTGTACTACCTTTCTGCGTCCTCACCACCTCCAGCAACGCCCCCAAGCGCTCCATTGCCCAACCTTAAAAATGGCAATGGCTCTTTCTTTGCTTCAAATGCAAATCAAGGCTGGATTTGGGATTTGGATCAAACAGCGCCATATGTTTACTACCTGTCCTATTTAACTCCGAGCAGTGCCTCTGAGGCTCCATTAACAAATTTAATGAATGCAGAGGCAAGGGCATTCAAACCGGATGCCACACAAGGTTGGATCTGGGACTTTGACCAGGCAGCACCCTACATTTATTATCTCTCTTCAAGTGCACCAACCACGCCAGTACCAGGTCTTATGAACAGCTTAACGGCCGGAGATGGTCATTTTTTTGCTCCAGATGCAAGTCAAGGCTGGATCTGGGATGCGGGGATAGCTCCACCTTTTATCTATTATATCTCCTCGTTAGCTCCCGGGGCACCCAGCGGCACGCCGATGAATAATGTAACGAGCCTCTTTCTTCAGTCTGCCTTTAGCGAGGATGCAAGCCAGGGCTGGCTCTGGGAGACAGCTAGCGGAGCCCCTTCTTACATCTACTATTTCTACCTTTCGCCAGGCTTAATGTCTCAGAACGCCCCCATGATGAACTTGGCAAATGCCGGAGGCTTTAATTTCACTCCAGACGCAAATAACGGTTGGATCTGGGACACTACTATCCCCGGGCCTTACATCTATTATATCTCCTCAGGTGCTCCAACAATTCCTCAAGGCACTCCCATGACCGGCTTGATGAATGCCGAAGGCTATCTCTTTAGCCTCGACGGAGAGCGGGGTTGGATCTGGGACCTGAATCAATCAGCACCTTACATTTATTTCATCAGTTTAGATACTCCGACCATGCCCCAGGCAGCTCAGATGGAAAACTTAATAAATGCAGGAGGAAACACAAATACTGATGACGCAACTCAAATCTGGATTTGGGATACCGGAGGTCCCGCCCCTTATATCTATTACTTATCCTCATCCAACCCGACAACTGCACAAAGCGCTCAAATGACCCATCTAGTCAACGCCAATAAAAGCAGATTTAGTATTGAGGCAGATCAGGGATGGATCTGGGACTCTGGAACTCTCGACCCTTATATCTATTACGTATCCTCCGCTAATCCAACAGCTATTCAAAGCGCTCAACTGCTCAACTTAATGAACGCAGGGCAAAGTTCCTTTAGTAGCGATGCAAGTCAAGGCTGGATTTGGGACAATGGGGTGACCGATCCTTACATTTACTATCTCTCCGTCAATTCCAATCCTCCCACACCTACCCCTAACCCTCCTTTTGCCCTCCACTGGAGCCCAGGCATTGGCGGCACATGGGTAAATAGCGTCATGAATACTATGTTCTCATTTGCCAAAACCCTCGAGCTCACTTCTTTATCTTATCTCCCTCTAAAGATGGATGAAGATAACTCTGCAATAAGTTTTGTGGCAGACGCAGAAGATGAGCTTCCTAACATAAATGCATATTCCCCTTGCTGCTCTCCGGAAAAAGAACCCTACTCTATTCATCTAGCCCCTTTTGATGATTACATCACACAAAAAGCTCAAGGAACAACTCCTGGTTTTACGAATAAAATTGTAGGGGGGCTCGCCGCATTCGATGTTCAGTTAGGCCAAACAGGGATGATCGGTATTGGTGGGGCTTATGCCTTTAATCACGTGCATTACAAGAATGGACTTGGCCATGCGAATATCCATCAAGAAGTAGGGGTAGCTTATGGCGCATGGGAAGGGAACACTCTTTTTCTTAATGCTTCATGCTGGGGGGGATGGTATCAATTAAAAAGCACGCGAAAAACATCAGGGATCACCACTTCTCGCGCTCATACCGGCGGATACGTCCTGTCTCCTCACGTCGAACTCGGCGCAAACACCTTGTGTAAAGGGGGCTGGTTTCAGGTTCAACCTTTTGTGATGGCCGATTGGGCAAATGATTGGCAAAAACAGTGCCACGAAAAAGGGGGTGCAAAGATGAGCCTTCTTGTGCCTCACCAATACGCTTCTTTATTGCGCAGCGAGGCGGGGATCCGTTTCTATGAGACTTATTGCTTGAACTGGGGCCGTTTGATATTTGAAGAAAAAGGAAGCTATATCAATCAAAAACCCTTCTACTCCAGCACCCCATCCGCTTTATTCATAGGCTCAGCGTCTATCTTTTCGCTTACAACAGGTACGATCTCCGTACAAAATTTAGGCGCCCTTGAGCTGCGCTGTTCATTTTTACCCCACAATCCTGAAAAACTCCAATTCACTATCGACGTGCAAGCGGAGATAGGATCCTCAATGCAATCTTACTTTGCCTCCCTCCACATACAAAAGGATTTTTAGTTCAGGTTATTACGTACTTTCAACGAAATCATCCCCAAGTGGCATGATCGGGGCAAGTGGATCTTCCAGCAACCCCAATGCCTCCTCTGCGCCATTGCCGCCTACCACCTCGGGGTCTGGCGGGTATAGTTCTTGCTCATTTCGATCAAACAACTCTGCTGCTGCCGACCCTTCCCCCTCTTCGTTATTGCTACCCACCTCCGCGAGATCTGGCTCATCAACCCCAGACTGTGCGTTATTACCAGGTGCTTCAAATGGCTGTTCTGCGCTATCAGCCTCCACCGCCAAGGCGACGACATCAGGTTCGCTCTGTAGAGCGGGAGCATCAGGTTCGATCCGTAGACCTCGACTCTGTGGTGCCATAGCCACTTGTTGTTGTGCAGAATGGCCCTGCAGCCTTTCTACCGCAAGGAGCTGGGGGCGTTTAGCAACGACAGGTCTATTCATACAAAACCGGCGTCTATCAGCATTATAACGTTTATTGAGAATGCATAACCATACAATACCGATAAGCGCTAGAACCCCTCCTGCGACCGGAATAGAAATAAATACATTTTTTGTTAGACCAAGAAGAGGGATGCGTGTGAGACCAAGACCAAGGCTAACTCCAATTGTAGCCAAACCTAGAACTAAAATTAAAGCAGCCACCCAGGTTAAACCACTCCTTGTTGGAGGCCCCTCTAATGCTCTTTCCCGGTTTGCAGTTAAATCCAATAAAGAAGTATTAGATGATAATACTTGCGGTAATTTAAAAGACAAAATTCTCCTCCTTTTTTAATATATATAATTCTAACATGACAGCTAATTATAAACAATTAAAATATAAACTATTATATATTAAAATATTTTAACGTAATTATAATAAATAATATAATAGACGTATGGAGTTTGTGGCGGATCATAAGTAAGAAAGTAACAGAAGCGCTTGCAGCGCATTTCCGGGCCAAAAGATCCTCGAGCACCCCAAAAACTGCTCCTGTGACAGAACCCTTCCCGGATCTTGTCGGTGAGACCCCGACATGCGAATCGTTAGCAGCGCTGCTTGGCTAAAGATTAGAAATAAGACAGCAAGCTTCAGTAGAATTTAAAGCTTTGTCCGGCGCAGCACGTGAGGCTGGGATACAAAATAAAATGTTCGGCATGTTTCACGACTTCTCATCCAAAATTAACTCTCGATCCAAAAGATGCAGAGGGAATTGCTACTACTTAAAACCTGTCAGCTTGTTCATTGATAAATCGATGAAGAGAAAAGCGCCGATGAATCTTGCTTCTGCCAAAACTCGCTGCCGCTCGTAAAGAAGGCCCTCTATTATCACCCCAGGATGGGGTGAAGGTATATAGCGCAGGGTGAGGATGGTCCGGAGGACCGACGCAACCCTGGGGAAAACGCGACCCTGGGGGGACGGAGGACCAACGCGACCCTGGGGAAAACGCAACCCTGGGGGACGGAGGACCGACGCGACCCTGTGTAATGTTGTATTTGAATTGTTTGGAATTCTGCTAGGTTGTATAAGTTTGCATAAAGAGTTTCTGAAAAATGAAAAAAATTCGTTTCCTACATTCTATTATTTTGCTTGTCGCCTTGTTGAGCACACAATGTGGGAATGCCTTTGTTTCTGAGTTATATATTAATCAAAAAAAAGCATCGAAGACCCTTTCGAAAAGCAATAAAGCCGCTTTTCACGATTTAATTTCCTCTTTCTCAGCTCCTATGGATCCGATCCCCCCGGATGAATTTTTTTACACAATAGAAACTATCGACTATGAAGCGTGCCAGGTCTCTCTTAAAAATGGTGCCGTAGGTAAGCTAGGGAAGTCGTATCGAAAAGAGATTCTTCCTTGGAAGCCCTCCCATCGGCTAAAAATTTCGAAAGAAGGTAGTCGCTTCAAATTTGAGAACATAGATACTCAGAACCATGCATCGGGTGTATTTGATCCGTTTTCTAATAATACTCACGCAAACACCATTGTGCGCACCATCCAGTCTATATTCCTCCCTGATCAGCCTGCATCTATCCAGCTGAACAATGGGATGATTTTAAAAGAGCCTAATCCAGGTGCATTGTCCACAGCCGGTTGGAAGAGTCAAGAAAAGATATTTGTTTTGCATCATGAGGGAAGTACCACCTGTTTTGATCTATGGAATACCGATCGAAACGAAGTCGTCAAAGGTTGGTGCCTCGATAAGAATTCCGAGAATGGAAATGATATCCTTTCTTTAGAGAAACGCTTGAATCAGCATGTGCTTGTACAGACAGAGGCGACAAAAAGCCTTGCCGATCGGATCTTGAATTACTCTGCTGGGCTAAACTATCCAAACAGTCCGATAGGAACATTTCTGTTTATAGGACCTACTGGAGTAGGCAAAACAGAATTAGCCAAGGCATTAGCTTCTGAGCTTTTCCAAACGCAAGCACTCCTCATTCGGCTCGATATGAGTCAATTCAGCGAACCTCATTCAATTTCTCGCCTTATCGGCGCGCCTCCAGGATATGTGGGTCATGAAAAAGGGGGGCAGTTGACTGAGGCAATTAAAGCTCACCCAAGGTCTATTGTTTTGCTCGATGAAATAGAAAAGGCTGATTCTGCTGTGCGCAAGGCATTTCTTCCGGTATTTGATGATGGGTATATCATCGATGCTAAAAACAATAAAATTTCCTGTACAAATGTCATTTTTATTATGACATCTAATCTTTGCTCGAGCGAAATGATCGAGCTTTATAAAGATGAAAGTTCTAGTGAGAATGTCTTAAAAATTATCGAACCTGTACTTATGAAAGTTCTTTCTCCTGAACTTTATAACCGTGTAGAGCCTGTATTATTTAAACCGATTGGGGAGGATGCATTCGGTAAGTTAGTCAATCTTATGCTACATACTTTGACCGCAAGGATCAGATCTCAAAAAAATATCAACATTACCATCGGTAACAGTGTGCACGAATACCTCGCTCGCCATGGCTATCATTCTACTTTAGGTGCACGCCCCTTAAAAAGGCTGATCGAAAAAAAGGTAATGGCAAGCCTAGCTTATGCAATTGTTCATGATGGCATTACTCCAGGAAGTCATGTACATCTCTCGTATAACGCTTCCGACGATTCTTGGGCCGTAGAATGGCGCCCAGCGCTTTGAAAATACTGCTTAGAGCCTGTCAACTTGTTCATCGATAAATCGATGAAGAAAAAAAGCGCAGATAAATCTGCGCACTCCAAAAGTTCGCTAACGCCCACTAAAGAAGGTCTTATATTATCACCCCAGGATGGGGTGAAGGTATATAGCGCAGGGTGAGGATGGTCCGTAGGACCGACGCAACCCTGTGGAAGACGCAACCCTGGGGAAGACGCAACCCTGGGGAACCCGACGGGTTCCCGCGGATAAGCCACGTTTAGTGGCTTTCTTCATCGGCAATAAAAAAACCTTCTAAGGAGGGCTTTTTTATACAGGCATGAGGAAGCTCTTTTTCTAAAAACGAATGAAAAGCCTCTGCACTTTGAATTAGATAGGAAGAGTAAATTTCGAGCCATCAATTACAAAGACTTTTGGGATATACTCACACATTCTCCTTGCATCTTGTCTGAATACTTCCCACTCATTCTTTGTTATAGGATAAGCCTGCTCTGTTAGAAAAGAATGGGCTCCTTCTTTGAATTTAATACCTATACCCATTTTAGGCTGAACGATCCCTGCCTCTCTTGCTATTTTGGCCATTTTTTCAGCAAACTCTTCGTAGGTACCTTCATCCATCGAACCAAGTGTTGCAATTGCATTTTTTTCAAGCTCTGCCACAGTCATTAGATATGTCGGACCACAATGTACTACCTTTGAAGATTGTACCCCTGTTGATTGATTTGCCATAAAATCTCCTATGTTAAGTTAAGCATTTTTTTATTAATACATATTATACCAAATTATATACATAAAAATCAAGTACAAAAAATATTTTAACGGAATTATAATGGGACATATTGACCCCCTGGCCCTTACAAAACAGATAAACTTAAGGTGCTTTGGAGAGGTTTTTCAGGAAAAGTTGTTCAATTGCTTGAGGATTTTCCTTAACCGATTGGAAGAAAGCTGGTTATGAATAAGCTCTAAGCTGGTAGCGATGGCCTTAGGGAGAGGGATCCGCTGGCCTTGTATTCTGGCCCGCCCGAACGATTGCCATGCCTAACAAAAAGCCAAATAGAGGAAATTCAACTTAAAGCTTGAGATCGCTTGCTTTAAATGACTTTTCTTTGATATCTATGTCGTTAATGGTTAATTCTTCGCAAGAAATCCGTTCCCCCTGGCAAGAGGTCGATAAGATTCAGTGGCCTATTTTGATGAATGACATTACCTGCGATGTGGCGATTGTGGGTGGGGGAATATCAGGCATTGCAACGCTTTATTACTTGATGACTGAAACAGATAAGCATGTTGTCCTTGTAGAGAAGAAGACGATTGCAAGCGGTGCAACAGGGAACAATGCCGGATTTGCGTGGCCACATATCGAGCGTTCAGTAAGTGAACTTGTGGAAGAATTTGGGTTTGATCTTGTAAAAGAAGCTTTTTTGGAGTTAGATCAAGGATGGGATGAGTATGTAAAAATCAACAAACTCCTTGGCCTTGAGAACAATGTAAAACTTTTAGGAAATGCAGGATTTGCCTTTACTGATAGAGCGACATTACAGCAGGCCTTGGCTGAGGGCGCTATTTTTCGAAAGATGGGTCGAAATAAATGGGAATTTTTCGTCTCTGAAGAAATCGAGGTGGTGGGTGAAGGGATTCACCATGTTCCTCGAGAAGTCATTTTAGAAAAACTCCAAACGATCGATCCTTCTTATATCGCTCTTCTCCATGACACAGTTAACAGGGCTCGAACGAACACTTATTTGTTCTGCGGGCGCCTTTTGGAATATCTCAAACATCATTTCCCTGATCGGTTTGAAGTATATGAGCAGACTGAAATCACTCATATGGATAAGAATATCTTACATCATTCTTTAGGTACAATCATCGCTGAAGATATTGTTTTATGTACAAATGGCTATAGCAGCAAAGTAACTCCGCGAGCGGCGTATGTGGCAGCCTGTACCACTTCGTTACCTGAAGATTATTCAGCGGCATTCATCACTCTTGCTGATCCGTCGGTCCCTTATTGGCATGTAACAAATTGCAATTCTCTAACAGTTATGGCTGGACCGGACTATGAACGTCCTGTTCTTGATCGAAACGAATGGAACCGAAGCTTTTTCGAGCTCAGTCAATTTTTCCAAAAAACCTACGGTCTAAATCCCTCTTTTAAATACCAATGGTTCGGTATCCAGGGTTACACCAAAAATGGTCTTCGGTGGGTAGGCCAGGATAGCGAGAACTCCCATCTTTGGTACAACTTAGGATGCAATGGTATAGGGATTGTTCATGCAATTGCCGGAGGGAAGCGCATCGCAAGGTTGCTCAATGGTGAATTGTTAGGCCCCTCTCTATTTTCTGCGTTCAGATCTTGAGGTGCAAAGATGAAAGGAATTTAAGGGAAAGCTCCAGTTTTTTCCAATCAAAAGTTCTGATTACGTCCGATTGCCTGCAAAACAAAAGCTCCCCTATGGGGGAGCTTTTGTTTTGCAGGCAATCGGACGTAATCAGAACTTTTGATTGGCAAGAACTCGAGAAAAAGCTTAAACTTTTCTCTTTATCATCTTGTTATAATAAACCATTTGGAGTGCAGGCCTATGGACCAGTCTAACGATCAAATTGCAGTACCATCGAATCTATCGTTTGAGTCTCTTAAAAAGCTCAATCAACACGGCACAGAATATTGGAGTGCTCGGGATTTACAGCCTTTATTAGGATATGCCAAATGGCAACGATTCGAAAATGCAATCAAGAAAGCTATGCAGTCATGTAAACAGTCTGGAAACAACCCTGAGCATCACTTTACCGGGGCCGGTAAACAGATCGAATTTGGCAAAGGTGCTACTCAAATGGTTGAAGATTACCACCTCTCACGCTTCGCATGCTACCTGATTGCTCAAAATGGCGACCCAAGAAAGCCAGAAATTGCCCATGCGCAAAAATACTTTGCAATTGATATAATTTAAAAAAGTATCGAGATCATTTTTGAAGGTCCTATTTAATTCTTCGTTTGGGCCCTTGCCAAGATTGCATAGAATACAAAGAGTTTGAAGATTTGATAAGTCATTCGCGCCCCCCTTTGCAACGGGAATTATGTGATCAACATGCAATGCAACACCAGATTTGCCACAAATTTTACAGGTATAAAGATCTCTCTTCCATACTTCTAGCCGCTTTTTTGGTCCTATGTATTCTCTTTTACTCATTTGTTTTAAATTTGTGTATTTTATTGCCGATGATCGGACTCCGGGTCCCCCGCCGGCCAGCTATGCTGGCTTCGAGTCTGAACGAAAGCCACGCAGCTGGCTTTCTTCATCGGATCCGGGCTCTCCCCGCCGGTTCGCAGACAAGCTGCTCACTTCGGGTCTAATCGGACTCCTCTTCCGCGGGCGGCGGGGCCGTCCCGTCAGTCAGAGCCGGCCAGCCTCGGTTTTTGCTGCGCAAAAACAACGAGGCTGGCTTCGAGTCCGAACGAAAGCCACGCAGGTGGCTTTCTTCATCGGCAATAAAAAAGCCCTCCTGCGGAGGGCTATTTTATTGCCCAGCACCGGAGCGTTCTCGAACCAATTTCTCGAGGGAATGAAGCAACTTTATGAACTTGAGCCATTTATCAAGGCAAAGCCGTACCTCACAAATCAGTGGGAAAAAGGAGGAAAACTTACTAAAACTGCCTCTTGACCGAGAGAATTCATCAAAACCTGTCTTCCCTCATACGAAATAGAACTTTATCTTCAAGGATAGATTAGAAGAATAGAATCAATTTTATCTTTTTGAGATTTTTTGAAAAACAGGGAACAGGGAAAGGGAGGCCCTTTTTCTAAAAATGAATAAAGAGCCTCTGCAATTTGCATTAAATAGGAAGCGTAAATTTCGAGCCATCAATTACAAAGACTTTTGGGATATATTCACACATTGTCTCTGCATCTTTCTTGAATACCGCCCACTCATTTTTTGTAATAGGATAAGCCTGCTCTTTCAAAAAGGAATGAGCCCCCTCTTTGAATTTAATGCCTATACCCATTTTAGGCTGAACGATCCCCGCTTCTTTTGCTATTTTGAGCATTTTTTCAGCGAAATCTTCGTAAGTACCTTCATCCATTGAGCCAAGTTTTGCAATTGCATTTTCTTCAAGCTCAGCTACAGTCCATAGATATTTCGGGCCAAAATACATTACTCCCGAGGGTAATCCCGTTGATTGACTTGCCATAAAACCTCCATTGATAAATTTTTTATAGTCAAGGGAGCATTATAACCCATGCAGCAAAATCAGGGAACTCGCAAAATATATTTTAACAAATTTTGATAGTAGGAGGGATAATGGGTTGGTAGAGATTTTAGTGAAAAAAATATTTCCAAACAGGATCACCGAATTGCACCCAAAAATACCCAAATAAGCAAACAGCAAAAAAAAGTCCGCATACAGTCAATAGACAGCGACTTATCCATCGAAACCCTCTTGCTATTCTTGGATTCAAAAAGTCTCTCCGTAACAAGATAACGCTATTATCATCAGGTATGATCTGAAAAGAGAAAGAACTACCACAAGAAGGATGCGGTTCTTGTGAAGCAAAATGATCTATTTTCAGGAATCCTTCAATTGGCACCAAAGTCTTTTTGTACTTCTGCCTCGATTCGAGGTCGAATTTTTCTTCTCCACAAGAAACGTCTCTATTCCATCCGCCTTGCAAAGCTTGATTCACGGGATATGCTTGTACCCAGCCATCATCTGATTGCATACAGGATATTACAATTTTCACGGACAAAGGCGTTTCCCATAAGTTTTCGATGAGCCAAGACACCTTCGATTCTACTATTCTTCCTTTGGGCTGACTACCAGAACAGAGATCTGGAGTTATGTCTGTGTAGCCAAACCTGAGCACCTTCAATCCAAAAAGTCGAGGTATAGATGGGAAATAACCACCTATCCAAATAAGAATTTTATTTCTTAAATACTTCATGCCAAGCCTCCTAGCCTAAAGGGGTGAAGGGTAATTTATAGCAGGTCCTCGAATTAAAGGAAATTTTTATTTGAAGAAAAACTCCTTAACCACTAAGATTATTAGTAGTTACAGGGAATATCTTCAAGTCATGAACATGGAAACATTTCTAGCTCATAATCAGGTATTTACGACAAAAGAATTGAGGGCTGAGCTTAGAATGGAGAAAGCGAATAGCACTCTAGATAACTTACTAGCCTATCATCTTCGACAAGGCCATATCATCCGAATTCGAAAGGGCCTTTATTACACAATTCCTAGGGGGGCTGACGCAAAAACTCATCCTATCGATCCTTATCTAATCGCCAGTAAAATGACTGCTGACGCCACTTTGGCATACCATACATCTTTGGGTTTTCATGGGAAGCTGCATTCTCTACGAACTGATTTTATCTATATTACTCAGAGAAAATTAAAGCCTCCTTTTGTTTTTCGTGATATCTCTTTTAAAGGCATTTCTATCCCCAAAGGAACTCTAGCTAGTCCAGCTTTCGGTATTGAAATTATCGATTATCAGGGATGTAAGCTTCGGGTTACAACTTTAGAACGCACTTTTGTGGATATTCTTGATAGACCTACTCTGATTGGTAATTGGGAAGAAATTTGGCGTTCCTTAGAATCTATTGAATATCTCAACCTTCAGCAGGTACTGGCTTATGCAAAACTTCTAAATAACGCGACTACTTATGCTCGAATAGCATTTTTTCTTGATCAACACCGTGATACATTTAGTCTTTCAGAAAAAGATTTAGCAACTTTTGATAATTTTATACCCAAAAGCCCTCATTATTTAGATCTCCATAATAAAGGGCCAAATCAGCTTATTGCTAGATGGAATCTTATCGTTCCAAAATCATTACTCCAGAGAACTTGGGAAGAACCTCATGAAAATTTCTAAAGAACTGCTCATTCGAGAATCGAGTCGCACGGGCTTCCGTGTGGAAATATTGGAAAAAGTGTGGCATCTGATGAACGTTCTTGAAGGAATTAATGCCCATTCTTTTTTACAAGAACGGTTGGTCTTAAAAGGCGGTACTGCCCTCAATCTTTTTATCTTCGATCTTCCTCGTCTATCGGTTGATATCGATTTAAACTATATAGGAATGCCGGATCGAGAAGGAATGATGAGCGAACGCCCTCTTGTTGAGAAGGCTATGGAAGCTGTTTTTCAACGAGAAAACCTTATGATACGCCGTATTCCAACCAAACATGCCGGTGGAAAATGGCAGCTGAAATATCAAGGCGTTCTTGGTAATCAAGGCAATCTAGAAGTCGACTTGAATTTTATGTTCAGAATCCCACTTTGGGATATTCATAAATGTTCCTCTAAAGTTACTGGCCACCATCAAATACATGGAGTTCGAATTCTTGATTTTCATGAGTTAGCAGCCGGGAAACTGACCGCTTTATTTGCTCGAAATGCATCACGCGATTTATTTGATGCTCATCACCTATTAACCAAAATACAGTTCAACCCAGAGCAGTTACGACTAGCCTTTATTCTCTATATCGGTATGAGTTCAATTAAAAATCCCCAAGAGATCTCACCTGAATCCCTTTTGTTCGATGAAGTCGATTTTAGACAACAGCTTCTGCCAGTCCTTCGCAATACTAAGAACGAGCAAGATTCTCGATCTTGGAAAGAGATCAAACTGCAAGAATGTAAACAGGCTCTTGCCACGTTATTTCCTTTCACTGAACAAGAAGCACAATTTCTAAAAATCCTCACTGAAAAAGGAGAAATTCGCGCATCTCTGCTTACAAATGAACCCGTCATACAATCCAAAATTGAAAAATTGCCCTCCCTTCATTGGAGAGCATCACTTGTTCAATCAGCACCGAAGCAAGAGATGAAAACCTTATCACAAATTGAAGAACAACTCTCTTTGGGAAAACTAATAGGTTCTAAAGAGTATAAGCATTTACGAGGAGAGCAATTAAAATCTTTCTGTGAGAAGCTCATTAACGGAGGGCAAAATGTTAATGAAGGCACAAGGAATGGTCATCGTCCCCTTCAAATGCTGCTACGACGCAACGAAACTGAGGCAGCTTTGCTTCTTATCGAAAAAGGAGCTGACATACATTCAGCAGATAACTCAGGGCTAACTCCTTTTCAAGTAGCAGTATCGATGAACAACAAGAAAATCGCGGATTTATTGATCTCGCGTGGTGTTCGAAAAATTGCTCCCCCAGGAACAGGCTATGCAAACTATTACAATATGTACCTTCAGCTTCCTCCAAACTAAAAAACTTGGGGAGTCAAATGCCTGATAAAACAGACGAAAAACAGGGAAAATTCCGAAAAGGAAGGTCTGGTAATCCTCTGGGAAGACCAAGAGGGATCAGAAATAAAGCAACTATCACAGCAGAAGCTCTTTTTGAAGGTGAGATTGAAGGAATCTGCCGTAAAACTATAGAAGAAGCTAAGCGTGGAAATATCCAAGCAATCAAGCTTGTGCTAGATCGCATTCTTCCTCCGAAAAAAGAATCCCCTATACACATTGCTTTGCCTCTAATTCAAAACCCTGCCGATATCCTCAAAGCCACGCAGCACATTGTCACTTCTGTGGGACGTGGAGAAATAACACCGGGAGAAGGCGAAGCACTCTCTAGAATAATCGATGTGCATGGAAAGGCCATTGAAATGCATGAGTTTGAGCAGCGGCTCAAAAGTTTAGAAGAACGGCAGAGAAATAATGAAAAAAGCCAATAAGAGCCGCTTGAAAATCCTTGAAGAGCAATGCAGAGAAATCGATGACTCCATCGATCCCGTAATCATTTTCGATCCTAAACTGCCATTGCCAGATCTCTCTCGATTTGGTGATCGCGTTGTCATTCTTATCCCCGACAATCAAAGACAGCATTCTAAATTTTCTTTTCTATAAATATTACATTCGTGTAAGGTTTATGTTTTTAGGAGAAAACGATGATGCAGGTAACAAGTTCTATCAATCAAGACGATGAGAAAATGAGCATTCCTGATAGAGGGAATGTCTTTTTGAGCCATGCTTACCATATTTGCCAATCTGAAAAAATTCAGGACCTATTGAAGCTTTTCAGAACGAGGACGGCCTATTACGATATGGATAAAGATTGGAGATTTTACCGCGTGCTGAGTCATTGGGATTCAAAGGGGCTCATTGAATGTGAAAGAGAGTCCATGGATGGTTGGCGCAAATTTAACTTAATCGAAGCTCTATGGGTCTCTGTGATCCAGAAATTGCGCCATCTACATACCTCTTTAGAGGATATTGGCCGCTTAAAACCAAAATTCTTCGAAATGATCGACTGGGAGTGTCCAATCTCTTTGGCCGAATACTATGCCTTGTGTGCTATTTTTCTAGAAAAACCAGCTTTTCTTGTTATCGCCCCTTTGCATTCTGATTTTTTCTTCTATCAAGAGTTGCAAGCAGCTCTGTCAGCGGCTCGTTTTGAATCATGCATCATCGTCCATTTGAACCCGATCCTCAATAAATTGTTGCCCAAAGAAGGTGTCAAGTCCAAATTCCCGTTTGCAGGCGGGATTACATATGAGCAGCAAGAAATTCTCGAGATTCTTGCAAATGAAGACTTCGACAGAATCACCTTCAGAAAAGAGAAAGGAAAGCTTTACCGATGCGATATTGAAAAGGGATTTGCTCCCGATGTATCTGAGCATTTGCTCAAGCAGGGCCATAAGAACTTGGCAATCACCACCAACATCGTAGACGGCCGGACAACCTCACGCACAAGAATGATTAAAAAGAATCTCAAAGGACCTACCCAATGACCCTCCAATATTGTGCACGGTCAACCATCGTGCCTCTAAAATCTAAGGCTTCCGTTGATGACCTCAGAAGAGCCTTGCAGTTAGTCGGGGTACACCCATGCTTTCAGAAGAGAGAGCGATGGAGATTCTCAATAGTCGTGAGAGAAAATATTCTCGCAGTGAAGTGAAAATTATTAAAGAGTTCATAGAGAGGCTTTGTCAAATCGAATATGAAATACTCTGCGAGAGACCAAAGACCGAAAACAGCGATCATTTACACACGAGTGTCGACCGAAGAGCAAGCTGAACATGGATTTAGCCTAGCCCATCAGGAAGATCTTTTGCGCAGAGAATGCGCCAGAAAGGGCATTCAAATCCTTGAGCACTTTCAAGATGATGGCTACAGCGCAAAAGATTTCAAGCGCCCGGCATTTCAGGAACTGATCACCTACCTCAAACGGCACAAAAAGCAGATCCAATACCTGCTTGTGACAAAATGGTGTCGTTTCTCAAGAGATGTCTCCAATACGATTTTGATGAATCGTGAACTTCAAGCTTATGGAACTCGTGTCATCACTTTAGATGATGGGGAAGAATCAGATAATCCAGCCAGCTTCTTGCTCACCATGCTCAATATGACCCTTCCCGAGATCGATAACCGCATTCGTTCGAGAAATACCAGAGCTGGAATACTGCGAGCCTTAAAAGAGGGATTCTACCCTTATGGCGGCTCGCCTAAAGGTTATGTTAAAGATAGAACCAGTCAGAAAACTCCCTTGCTGATTCCCGGCGAATTGGCACCTTTAGTAAAAGATGCCTTCGAAGTCTTTGCAACAGGTGCCTTCCCCATTGAAGATGTCAGAAAGGCTTCATGGAAAAATGGATTGAAATTGCAGCGCAGTCAGTTTGGGCAGATGCTAAGAAATCCGGTTTACATGGGAAAGATCTATGTCCCAGAAACGGAGCATGAACAAGCTCGTTTAGTCAATGGAGTCCACGAAGCTATTGTTCCTGAGGATTTGTTCTTGAAAGTACAGAAAATTTTGAATAAAAGAATGGAAACAAACACGCATCTTTGCGCCAAGGAAAAGCTTCGGGATGAACTCCCTTTGAGAGGACATTTGAAATGCCCTCAATGTGGAAAGAATTGGACTGGAAGCATCTCTTCCGGAAACGGGGGAAAATATCCCTATTATCATTGCGAAAAAAGATGCAAAGCTCGAGCAAGTGGTGCAATTGCACATGAACAACTCTTTCAATACCTCAATACTCTACAGCCCCCTCCTGAAGTCATCGACTTACAAATGGCCATGATGGAAGTACTGTTCAAAGCAAAAGAAGGAGACCGAGACCAGCAAATTAAGAAACTTAAAACAGAGGTGGGGCAATACAAGCAAAATCTCCTCAAATTTGATCAACAGCGATTTGTATCGGAAGAGCTGGAAGCAGATTCATATCAAAGGCTGAAATCACACACTTTGGAACAGATTGATAGGCTGAACATCCAAATCGCTGATCTAGAAATCACTGACACTGCCTTCCAGAAGTACACAAGGTATGGGATGAGCCTTTTGAAAGATTTAACTTGGTACTTTCAGGAGGCTGGATTAGAGGCTAAAAGAAAACTGCTTGGTTCGATCTTTCCGGCAAAATTGACTTTTCAAGATGGAAAATATCGAACCGATGGGCTAAATCCAGCACTAGCGATTATCCTTCAGAAAACCAAGAACTTAGAAAATGAAAAATGTGGAGACATCGTCATTTCTGAAAATGTCTCCGGGGATGTGCCGATGATCGGACTCGAACCAACACCCTATTGCTAGGAGCAGATTTTGAATCTGCCGCGTCTACCATTTCGCCACATCGGCAAAGAACGATATGATAGTTTATTGAGGGGTTTTTTCCCATGGGTATTTTTCCCGCTCTTTGGGCTCGAGGGGCTGGGGGGGATAGAACTGCTCGCCTTCGTGGCGATAAACGAATTCCCCTTTGGCGTTTTGCCGGCGCACTTTCTCACATTCTGACTGCTCTAGGCCAGAACAGGAAAAAAGAATAGGTAGTAGAAAAATATATTTCATATAAATTATTTGAACTTTATCTGGAAACTGCTATGTAGAAGAATATGACAGATCACTATTGCTTGCAATCGCTTTTGCAAAGCCTGGAGGCAATTCAGGGGTTTGCCTCTATTCTTTATGGGGATGTAAAGCAATATCCCCATCTTAGGTTTATGGCGGAAAAGATCCTTGTAGAAATTAAAAAGCTGCAGCAGATCACGCAGCACCTTCCTCGAGAGGTGCAAGCTGCCCCTAAAAGGAAATTAGATCAGATCATTGCACATAGTCCCTGTATGAAAAAGATCTTGGAAGACGTAGCCCTCATTGCCATGAGTAACGCATCGGTCTTTATTAGTGGAGAATCGGGAACAGGCAAAGAGGTGATAGCCCATGCCATCCACTTTCAGTCCCAAAGATCTGCCCACCCCTTTATTAAGGTCAACTGCGCAGCGATCCCTGAAACTCTTTTGGAATCAGAGTTCTTTGGCCACGAAAAGGGGGCATTTACGGGAGCAATTAATAAGCGTGTAGGCCGGTTTGAACTTGCCGACAAAGGGACCCTCCTTCTCGATGAGATCTCTGAGATCCCCCTTTCTCTCCAATCGAAACTCCTGCGCGCCGTTCAAGAACAGGAATTTGAAAGGATTGGAAGTGCAAAAACATTAAAAGTGGATGTCCGTTTTGTCTCTACATCGAATCGTCCGATGAAAGAAACGATCGAGAAAAACCTCTTTAGAGAAGACCTCTATTTTCGCCTAAATGTGGTTCCCATCCACCTTCCAGCCCTAAGAGAAAGGAAAGAAGATATTATCCCCCTTGCGGAATTTTTCCTCAGTAAACATAAACCTTTGAAAAAACTATCTCAGGAAGCCTATAAAACTCTCCTGGATTATAACTGGCCTGGAAATATCCGAGAGCTTGCAAACGTGATAGAACGGGCTGTCATCATGAATCCCGGCGAGGTTTTGTATCCAGAGCACTTTCAACTGGCAGTTTCATTGAAAAACGCCCTCCCTCAGGGCATCACCCTAAAAGAGCTCGAAAAAAAGCTGATCATAGAAACGCTCGAAGCGTTAAAGAATAACAAGACAAAGACCGCTGTGGCCCTTGGCATTAGCATCCGTACTCTGCGCAACAAGCTAAATGAATACTGAGTTCAAGTGCTGAACAATGGTGAGCATTTCTTTGTACTTTGAAATTTCACGATTGAGATGGGGTTGATGGGAGAGGCGCGCTGTCATTTTGTCTAGTACAGGACCGATTTGTTGCAAAAGGGCATCAAAGGCGATTTCCTCTTCAAGATCTATACGCAAGATAAGGAGTTTGCCACTATCTAAGAAGCGGGTGGTCTCTAGCTCTAAGATGATTTTTTCGAGTAATGTTTCACATATTTTTAAACTCTTTCCCACCTCTTCCAAGAGTTTTTCTATTTGTCTTGCGGAAACACGCATGGGGCATTTTGCGATGGCCGATTGAACCCTCCCTCTAAAATTCTCAGTTTTATGACAGTATTTACTGATCGCCTCTTGCAGCGGCATGAAAGGCACCCCCTTAAAACCAAGCCCATCTTCTGTTGCGTTGATGTAGATCGTAGGCTTGTGTTTCTTTGCATAAGCGCTAATGGCATCTGATTCCATCACCCATTTGACAAGGGTGTTTACGAAATGCCCCTTCCGCCCCTTTTTCTTGATCAGACGCTCTTCTACACGCGTTTCTTCCGATAGCTTCTTTAGCAGAACAGAAGAATCTTCCATCACCCCTTCTGAATACCGTTTGCCACCGGTAAATGCCAAATCAACTCCTGTGAGGATAATCGGGCTGCAGCCGAGAATAGTCGCAAAAGCCACTTGCATTGTTGTCACAGAAAACGCCTCATTACCCAGATCAGGACCTATCGCCTCCTCGGTGATCCCCAGCTTTTCTTCCATCCAGCTTTCAAAAATCCCCCCGGTGTCAGTGCGAAGATACCCCAAAGGTCCGCTGCATAAGGAAAAAACAGAAGGGAGGAGCCTATTTGCATAAAGAAAGGGTATTTTGATATCAGCTGCTGGTTCCAGCCGCAAATATTCTTCAGGATTAGGATCGAGTGCCATCCCAAAGTGGGGGGTCACTCCTTTAGCCTTTAACGCTGAAAGGGTCGAGCCCCCCGCAAAAATAAGCGCCTTATTCTCAAGAGTCTTTAAGGCAGCAATAGAAGAGGCAAGAGAAGGCCCTGCGCCGCAAATGACCGCCGGAACATTTTTAAATTGTCCTGCTAATTTATTGCCAAAAAAAGCTTTCGGGGCTCTTTTGATGTTTGGCAGAAGGTTCTCAAGGAGTTTATGGTAATAAAGAACTTCAGAAAATAAGGCATTTAACGAAGAGGCTTTTCTATAGAGTTTTAAAGCAAGTGTGGGAGGGCATTTTTTAGCAGAAACCAGTTCGATATGCTTAGCCGGATAAGAAAGGACGAGCTCATCGAGATTTATTCCAAAATGGATATGGGCTTGCCTGTCTTGCAAAATTTCCCTGGCATGCGGACCATTTAAAAAAGAAGCAATACAATTCATGTCATCTTCTAAAAAGACAAGGGCTCTTTCTTTTTTTTGGTGCAGCCAGCTTTTCAGCTCTTTATAATGAAGCCCCATCCCTATTCCATAAACGTAGATCACTTCCAGCTTTTCTAAATTTACTGGAAGGGTAAAATGCGCTTCCCTCTTTATTTTGTCACCTTGAGAAAATTTCAGCAAAAAGGCGAGGTCGGGGTACCGTTCCAATAACAGCTCATTCATCATTCATCGCCCTCATGTAAAAGAGAATTTTTTGTAGAGTTCCATCCGGAAAATGCTCTTTCCAAACATTCCAGAGGGGATTTAAAAAAGTTTTGCAAGCTATTTCCTCTTCAAGTTCAAAATCTGTGAGTACAAACTCAGCTGTAGAATCTTTAAGCGATAAAAGCTTTACACAAAGCTCTTTTGCCCTCTTAAAACTCTTATGTATTTCCTCTTCATTTGTCTGGGTATTAATCAAACCTATTTGAGAAAGCGCATAATCAATCATCCCCTGCAAATCATAAGTTTTTTCTAAAGAAAGATCCTTGGTAACTGAAAACGACCTCATCCATTCCTTTGCTAAAAGCCAATCCTTCTTAACAGTGGGTTTTTCATCCACGCCGTTTGCATAAAGCTTACCATCCACTGCACCGAAGTCCATTCCTACAGAAATAATAGGATGGCAGCCTAAAAAATAAGCAAGAGCTGTGATAAAATTAGCCACTGTCCACCCCGAATCAAAAGTAGCTGCGTCCCCGTAAAGAACTTGTTCCACAGGATAATTCCCATTCCCCTCTATCCACAATAGAGGTCCTTTCATCTGTTTCAATAAATCTTTAGAGACACGCGACTGGTAAAAAAAAGGGATATTCAACTCCACAAACCTATCTTCTGGCGGATCAGGATCAAAACTAGCTCCAAAATGAAAATGGGCCCCATTTGTCTGAAGAATCTTCATCGCAGATCCTCCCGCAAAAATCAGGGCCTTATCTTTTAGCTCCTTTAGAATCGGCATATTTTCATCAAGCGTGGGGCCGGCTCCGCAAACAATAGCAGGAATATTTTGAAATTTACCAAACAGCTCCCTTCCCCTTTTCGATCTACGATAGGCTCCAAGATTTGCAAAACAATTGGAAAGGATCTTTTGTCCCAAATCGCGGAAGTCGGAAATCAAGAGATCTTTATGAAGGTTCGATTGCTCTAAGAAGTTCATGATAGTGGGGTAGATAGTTAATCATTTTATCCCCATATCTTACACGAATCTCCTCGTGGTTTGCAATAGCTATAAAATGTGCTTGCACATGGTAATTATAGCCCAAAACTTGCTGCATGGTTAGCTCGTCAATTTTTTTTTGCTTACATTCGATGATTAATAGAGGGAATAGAGAGCTTTTTCCCCTCCCATAACAGACAATATCAACGCGCCTTTCACACTCTTTTAGGTAGACCTCGACAGCCATAAGCTCTTTTGGATACCCCAAGGGGGAGATCATGTGGGCAATCAACATCTGCCGGACTTTTTCCTCCGGCGTTGCCACGACCCAAATTCTTCTAACCGGGTCAAAAATTTTATTCTGGTTGGACAAGGCCATAATTGCCATCTGTGCGGCGATACAGCACTTTAATCTTTTGATCCACCTCATCTTTATAAATGAGAAAAGGATGTTCTGAGAGCTCCATTTTCATGATTGCCTCATCAGGCGTGAGCATTTTTAAAGGGAGTGTATCGGTGCCTATGATTTTAGGGGGAATAAGCCCAGCCCTTTTTTTGTTTTCAGCTTCAATTTCAGCGTTATATTCCCCTGTCTCATCGTATGGCCTTTGGAAAACATTCACTTTCATATCGACGACAGAAAGTTTTTTGCGATGATGATCTTGGATCCTATTTTTAAAACGTCTAAGTTTTGTTTGAAGGCGTTTGATCGCCTCATCAATCGAAGCGTACATATCTGTTGTGGAGGCTTTAACCATCACTTCCAAATGGTCGATTTTTAAAAGAATGCTACAGATCTGCTCCGTTCTCTCAATATCCAAAGTCACCGTAACATGCATCACGTGATCATGAAACCTCTCGATCTTATCGAGCTTATCCCAGGCATAATTCTTCATCGCCTCAGAGACAAGGACGTTCCTCCCGATCACTACTACCGCATATCCTTCAGCGTCTTCCTCTGCAAATTTTTCCAAATCAGCCATATACCTCACATCCCTTGTTAGTCTTACATTCTACAAATATGAGGTCAATTTGACTAGAAGAAAAGTTTTTTAGTTCATGTTCATGAACATCGAGCGTGGAACTAGAGCATCGGGACGAAAAAGAATCCTAGCTTCTCTTGATTTATCGTGAATATAACTTATTCTTTCTTGCATTCTGCTTGAGTAATTTCGAAGTAACCGTTCAGAATCAACTCCTGCATCATAATCCCAAATGAAATCTAAAAAATCCACAGAGGATTGGATAGCCGTATTACATCCGAGCCCCGTTGTGGGATCAACTGTTGCGCTAGCATCTCCTGCCAATAAAACAGCTGTTTTCTTGATACTTTTACAATATTCATTCGCATGATCTGCTCCAATGTGTATTACTGTAAATTTATCAAAGGAAAGATGACCCCCCATTGACAGATGAGGGCCTTTTCCAAAACACTGTGTTAAAGCAACCAAATTTGCAAAGCATATAGAATAATTAACCCAACGTTTAGCAAATGTATTATATTCCTCCTCTGCAATTTTAAGTTCTTCTGGATCTATCTGAGCATTTTTCAACGCTTCTTTTTTCTCTTTAACAACCTTCTCAAGAGAAAGTAACTGCTTGTTAATCTCATCAGAATATCCACAACCGACATAATTTTGATTAGGAGTTTTTAGAATGAGGGCCCCTGTAAATTGCCATCTAAATCTTTTAGATAAAAGGAATCTAAATATAAATATCACATGATGATATATTGTAGTAGCTACATAGATAAAACTTTTTACCACATATTTCAATAATGAACAAATCCCTCGAATTTTCGGTCTATTGTCTCTATATATCGCTGCAATAACCGGAATGTGTGGAAGCACTTCGGTCCGTCTTATTCCTAAAAGGCCATTTGTCGTACTATGACTTCCCTCAGCATTTACAAAAATATCAACCTCTTCAGTGCTCTTGGTTTCATTTAAAGATTGGACAACAAGTTTTATTTTATCAGACTGTTCATCAACGGCGATAATTGTGGAATCATATTGGATTACCGCATGAACACCCAGCGCGCGGGAAACTGCTTTCATAGCATCTCTGAGATCTGCTAAACGAACGCTAATGTAACCAGAAGAATTCGGAGGATAAATCAACTTGTTTTCTCTTAAATATTGATAGATGCCACAGTATTGTAACATCACAATTGTGTGTTTGGTAAGAGCTACAGTATTCATCAATCCTACAGCATCTTCTGACCGCTTTTCAATGACTCTGGTAGGATTTCCATTGCTAATGGATTGAACAGCACGCAACAAACCTGCGGGGCCAGCACCTGATATGACAACTACAGGCTTATGATTTGATTGAGCATTCATTCTATTCTGCAAATCTTTGATTCTTTCCCCAAAAGAACCTTCGACATTAACCTCGCCAAAAACATCTCTCCTTCTTTCAAGGAAGGTTGTAATACCATGTTCAAAACCAAGCGCCACAATAAACCTCTGTCACAATAAACCTCTGTTTTTATAATAAAAATAAAATAGTTTAAATGCATTTTATCACAAAAACATATTACGCAAAACAATAAAAACTCAAAAAATAATATTATCACTTAAAAAACTTTTTTATAGACAAGCACGAATCGAGCAACAATTATGCTCAAAATGCGTAGCATTACCGCGCGATATGTGACGCAGATAAAATGCTCGCCTTAAGAATGAACTACTATAATTTCTGGATATCGCAAGCAAAAAAAAGCATATAACTACCTGAATATTAACCTATTAAAAATATATTGCACAAAATTCCATAATTTTATATCATGAAGTTTAAGATCTCGAATCAAGCGGATTAACCTCTCGAAAGACATAGGAAAAATGAATGGAAATAGATTTAGCAAACCTAGAAAATGCCTTAAAGATTTTAGGCCAACTTTTGGCTGACAGAGAACTGGACGAATTACGTCAGGCTAAAAATTGGTGCATTACCCAAGACGTATCAGTGTATTTTGAAAAAAACATAAACCAAGTAATTGAGAGTGTCAATGCATCTCATTAAACAATTAGACAAAAATCTTCTTAATCTTGCATGGAGTCTCTGGACAGAATTGGGGGTTGCAGGAGTTAAACAAAAACACCAAAACGTTCTTATTCTGATAGAAGAGCTAGTTATATTTACAAGTATTTTAATTGAAGTAGATCCACGCCTTCGCGATGAATCGCTTGATTGGTGCTCCCAATTTCACCACTTTATTTCAATCAGCCGTTTGAAATCTTTGATGAAAGCTTTTAATGAACTAGCTAAGGAACCCTTTTCCAAATATGCTTCAAGTTTAAACAATATATCCGAAGCTCACTGGCCAGTTTTTATTGATTTTTCTCCACTAAAAATTAATCTAAGCCGTAAATCCACCTTACTACCTCATGCATCTCCTGCATTACTAAACATACGAGCCAGATCCATCTTCGGCACAGGCGCTAGAGCAGATCTGGTAACCTTTTTTCTAGTTCAGCCAAATACAGATTTTTCTATCGCGGAAATTGCTGAGTTGGGCTACTCGAAAAGAAATCTTGCTGAAGTATTGGATGATCTACATTTTGGCAATCTCTTTGAAAGGTTCATGCAAGGAAATCAGCAACGCTATCGATTGAATAAGAATAGCCCTTTATTTCAAATGTTAAAACCCATCCCAAAACATGCTCCACCCTGGCATTTGATCTTTAAACTATTGTTGCTCTTAAGAGCTTGTATTCATCGTACAGAGAAATATTCGGAAAGCTCAAAAGTTGTTGAACTCCGCAACTGGTTAAAAAGGAATGAACAGTTGCTTCAAAAACTAGAGCTGACTCCTCCTCTTTTCCAAAATAACTTTGCGGTGTATTTAGAAAACTTTAGTCAATGGGTTCTTGAATGGACAGACCGTTTCGAGCAAGGGCAATTTTAGTCTGAAGATTTATTATGATAAACTAGTATAATAACTACATCCATCAATTTTACACGGAAATTTATGCGCAAATATCATCATTATGGGGTTCCGACCACAGAGAAGCGAGACGATGAAAGCCTTGTTGAAGCAGGAGGATTCAGATTTTACTCGACACCTTTTGAAGGGAACAAGTGGCATATTCAATGGCACCGTTTTCCTGAAGGACATGGGCTGCCAGAACTGGTGACAAAAGTTCCCCATATTGCCTTTCAAGTGGATGATTTAGATGCAGAGATTAAAGACTGTAAGATACTTTTGGGTCCATACAGCCCACTGGAAGGCTATCGCGTTGCCATCATTGAAGAACAAGGTGTCCCCATTGAGTTAGTAGAAACATTGCTGACTGATGAAGAGCTTTCAGCGTTAGAACAAGAAAAACTGGGTAAGGTCTACTCTGGAGACCCAAAAGAGACAATTGGATAAGTCTATCCCAACCGCGAAGCGGTAATTTTGCCGCAAATGCGGCTACAGTTGCTAGCCGTGGCGTGACCGAAGGGAACCCACGGAAGAATGCATCCCCCATTTCATAAAGCCGCGAGCAGCGGCGACACTCTTTTTGCCTCTGTCGCCGCTGCTCGCGGCTCTGATGTAAATAATGACATTTGTCCGTGGGTTCCCTGCGGTCACGCCACGGCTAACAACTGCCATCACTTCGTGATTTAACTACCGCTTTGCGGTTAAGAATGGCTCCATTTTAAAGACTTTTGCAATTGTCTCAAAAGGGCCGTAATATTATAGCCAACCGGGCCTAAAAATTATCTCGCAAAATGCCAATGCCACCGGGAATTTGCACCGAACAGGACTCGAACCTGTAACCACTCGGTTCGAAGCCGAGTACTCTATCCATTGAGCTATCGGTGCGGATAGTGTATGATACAAAATATATGATAAAAACTGAAGGAATTGTTCTCCACAGCTTTGATTTTAAGGAAAATCAAAAAATTGTCACCCTTTTTACGGAGGATGCCGGAAAAATTTGTCTTATCATGACAAAAAAAACCGGCAACCTCGGTCTGACAACCCCTTTTAGCAAGGGGGAGTATATCTATACCAAAGGAAAATCAGATCTCTACCGCTTCTACGACGGGACCGTCCTGGATAACCATATTCTTTTACGGAGCAGCCTTGTCCATCTTCAAGCAGCAGGAGAACTTACCAATGCTATCCTCCGCTCACAGATGCCTACAAAGCCTGCGCCCCTCCTCTACGCTCTGCTTAAAACCTATCTCTTCCAAATTCCGGGCTTCCCCGACCCGACCCCACTTCTCTGCAGCTTCTACCTCAAACTCCTCAAACACGAAGGGATCCTCAATCTAGACGACCTCCCTGAAATCTGCCTCACCCTCCTCGCCACCACCCGCTTCTCTGACCTTAAAACTCTAGTGTTGCCGGCTTCGCTTAAACAAGAGATTCTCGCCATCTATAAATCGATCATTTAGTAGCGACTTTCAGCGGCCCCACGACTACAGCCCGCTCGACCATTTCTTTAGTAGCAGCCCATCGTTCAGTTTCGAGTTGACCTGCAGTGAAAGAAATGCCATATTTGAGCAAAGGCGACCAATATTTCTTAAATTCAGCCGGTGTAAAATTAAACAATGAAGCTCTTTTTCCTCCAAGTTCTTCTCTGATGATATCCTTTGTGTAGAGAAGATCACTGAACAAAGGAAATTCTCTTATTGGAACCAAATACCCGTATACACGAGTACCAGCTAAATCCTTATCACTCTTCGTGTAGAGCTGCTTAACTCTATCCCACAAGCTTTCACATGCTAATCTATCCACTAAGGAGGCTTTAGTGCCACTTTGAAAAGGCTCAGCTTTTAAATACTTCGACGCTAATTCATCTACCGCAACAGACCCTTCATACCCATCTACTGTAACAAGCCTTTGCCCCCACCAAGAAATACTCACCTGAGCAAAGCTAAGCATAATACTTAGCTCGTCAACTGTATTCTCTTTAGTAAGTGAGTCAAGCTTTTCACTTAGTTTCATGATTTCTCCTTTTTATTACTTTCGGCGGCTGCATCCCGCGCAAGCATCTCGTTAGCTATTCTCTGCAGCTCCGCAGCGACAGCCCGCTCAACCATCTGTTTACTAGCAACCCATCGTAGTTTTTCGGGACCATCTCCAACCCAGGATATACCTTCCCTTAGCCCAGGCGGCCAAAGTTTTATAAATTCCTCCGGCTCAAAGTCAAACAACGTCTCTCTTTTACCCTTACGCGTTCTAATAATGGTCATTGGGTCAGCGGGGACGAAGGGAGGCTTAAATTCTTTCACAGGCACCACATATTTGTATATATAGGTCTTTGCTAATTCTGCATCATTGTCAGTATACAGCTGCTGAACGCGTTCCCACAACCCATAACATGCCAATCTATCCTGCGGGGAAGATTTGGTGTTTATTTGAAAGGGCTCAGCTTTTAAATATTTCGCCGCTAATTCATTAGTTTCAACAGACCCTTCATACCCATCTACTGTCACAAGCCTTTGTCCCCCCCAAGAAATGCTCACGTGAGCGTGGGCAAACTTTGGGACAGCGTCGGGAGCCATTTGGCTTGCCTTAGCGTAGGCAAGCATTTGGCCTAACTCTGCAACTGTATTTTCTCTAGTGAGCTCCTCTAGTTTTTCACTTAGTTTCATCATTCCTCCAATTAGTTATTTCCTGCAGCTACAGCCTGCTGAACCATCTCCCTACTAGCACTCCATCTTTCAGAAGCTTCGCCGTCACCTTTAGGCGTAGTCTTAGAGCGAGGTTCTCCCTTTGGCCAAAGTTTCTTAAATTCATCTTTTGTAAAGTCAAATAGGGAAGCTTTTTTTCCGTCCGCATTCCATTCATGGATGACAGCCATCGGGTGGTTAGAGGAAAGACCATAGGCTCTACATTCTTTTATTACAACCAAATAGCCATATATAGAGGTATTGAGTATCTCAACATCACTGTCAGTGTAGAGCTGTCGAACACGTCCCCATAGACTATCACATGTTAATCTATCTCGTGGGGTGGCTTTCGTGTCTTTTTGGAAAGGATCAGCACTTAAATATTTTGATGCTAATTCATTGATTTCAACAGACCCTTCATACCCATCTACAGAAACAAGCCTTTTTCCCTTCCAAGAAATACTCACGTGAGCATGATTAAGTTTCCCATCTGACTCGGCAACTGTAAGCATCCCACTTAGCTCTGCAACTGTATTTTCTCTGTTGAGAGAGGCAAGCTTTTCACTTAGTTTCATGATTTCTTCTTAAAATAAATATTATGCTTTATTGAGGGCTGCTTCAACAAACTCTCTACGTGCAGCCCATCTTTCAGAAGCTTCGCCACCTTCTCCAGTCTCAATCTTCCAACGAGGTTCTCCGTTTGGCCAAAGCGCTTTAAATTCATCTTTCGTAAAGTAAAATATTGAATCTTTTTTGTAGTCAAATGAACACTGCAGGAAGACATGCATGGGATCGTTGGGATTACAACCGCTGTAAGGTCTTAATTCTTTCGTTAGAACCAAAAGCCAGTATGCGGAGGTATTTCCTAGCACAGCATCACTGTCATTATAAAGTTTTTGAACACGTCCCCATAGGTTATCGCAGTCCAATCTATCCTCCAAGGCGGCTTGGGTATCACTTTGAAAAGGATCAGCACTGAAATATTTCAACCCTAACTCATTGATTTCAACAGACCCCTCATACCCATCTACTGTCACAAGCCTTTGTCCTCCCCAAGAAATGCTCACGTGAGCATGGGCAAACTTTTGGACAGGAGGAGGGACTACTTGGCTTGTCTGAGCGTAGGCGAGCATTTTATTTAACTCCGCAACAGTATTTTCTTTTGTGAGCGAAGCAAGCTTTTCACTTAGTGTGGTCATAATTCCTCCATCAGTATCTGCGTCAGTTAAAACGGTAAATTTTACACTACGGTGAGATTAAGCGCAAATGTATAGAGAGAAATCTTGCAGAACTTATTCAATATCTTAAGTCGCTATAGATCAATTACTTAAACATAAATATTCCATTTAGGAATATTTTTATTTAGAAAATATTCCAAAAATGATATAAAAAAGATAGAAAGATATATCTTTTTAGGCATATATGTCCAAAAAACACCCACTTTCGGAAGAACTAAGAATTGACTCTCAACTCACCGAGGCCGGGGCATTGTATAAAAAAACTGGCAAAATAGGGATACATCAATGGGTGCGCGATTTAAGAAAAAAACTGCATATGAGCCAAAAACAACTGGCAAAAAGGGCAAAAATCACCCAATCCAACCTCTCACGAATAGAATCTGGCAAAACAAAGATCTCCATAGAAACCTCGGAGAAGATTTTTAACGCCCTTTTTTGTGACGCTCTAATTGTCCCCGCTCCTCACGAAAATTTTGCTTCTATTTTAAAAAACCAGGCCCGAATGGCAGCAAAAAAGAAGCTAGCCTCCTTAATGGGTAGCATGGCTCTTGAAGAACAACTTCCCTCCCCAGAATACATGGACAAAAAAATTGAAGAGCTTGCTACTGAACTTATCCTTTCCGGGTCTACGGAGATTTGGGATTCATGACTTTCCATCCTCCTCCTGGCGCCACACCAATTGATGATTTAAGCGACTTGAAAATCCCCATTATCACACAAACCCAGCTCGATGCAGCAGAATTTGATAATATTTTTAAAGCAGAGCAAAAATATTTTCGGCCTAAAAAAATAAAAAATCTTTCCTGGTTTAAACCAAAAGTTTTACAACACATACACTATTCCATGTTTGATGATGTTTGGCATTGGGCGGGAAAATATCGAAGAACCAATGTTTTACCAGTTGGCGTAGAACCTTATAAAATTCCAATACTGATTGTTGAGCTGTGTCAAGATGTAGAATTTTGGGTAAAAAATATGCCTTTGCTTGAAGCTGCAGCGCGAATACATCACCGCTTGGCATGGATCCATCCTTTCCCCAATGGAAATGGGAGATTCAGCCGATTTATCTCTAATCTCGTTCTTTTCTCTTATCGCCATCCTTTACCTGTTTGGCCAACCGGGCTAAATAGAGAAAGTTCCCGTCGTACAGAATATTTGGATAGTTTGCGCGATGCAGACAAAGGGGACTTCAAGCCTTTACTAAATTATCTTATAAGCCTCGGAGCAAAGAGTTATTAACATGATATTAGGATAGTCAGGATGAAAAAGAAAAAAAATAAATTTCTCTTATCCTGTCCATCCTAATATCATGTTATTTTTCTTGAAACTCGAGAAAATGCGAAAGAGGGGACTCGAACCCCTACGAGAAACCCCACTACCACCTCAAAGTAGCGCGTCTACCAATTCCGCCACTTTCGCATTGAAATTGTAAAGTATTGTGCAAAAGGCTTAAAATGAAAGCAAGACTTAAAAAATAATTATATCCAATCAAGTTCCAAAATTGGAATTTTGGCAAAGCCGGCGCCCTGATTTTGGACCAGGCGTAGCCGGCGCCGAAGCAGACCATGTTTTTCACATGGCCGATGCAGGCGGGTTCAAAAGCAGGGATGCCGGTGAGGCCAAAAACCAATTCTTGAACTTGATTGGGTATATCTATATATGTGAGTGTATGCGTTGTACAGGTTATTGCACGGCTTCTGGCTATGATATTCCCAAACTTTTTCAAGCGCTGCAAAAGCAGGGCATGACGGCTCAACTCTACCGCGATGTGCTTCATACTCAAACCAAGGAAGAGAAACGCTCTCGAGGGGATGTCTTTTATTTTCCCTATGGTGTTGCCATTTTTTGGGGGTATTCTGAGGAGGAGGAAAAAAATTTTCTCTCAGTGCTAAAAGAATTTGAAAAAGAACCCCTCTCCAAACCTGACATTGATGAATTCACTTTTGTCAACGGTGAATCGATGAAAATTGATGAGGATGAGATCGTCCTCCACAATAAGGGCACTTTAACTAAGCTCGCTATTTCTCATGGGATTGCTCAATCAGTGAAGCTGACTATTTTTGAAGAGGCGATTCAAAAAACGATCGATTTAACCAAAAATCTCCCTCAAGAACTTGCACAAATGGGAAAAATTAAACTCTCTCGTAAAGAGACCTCAAAAAAGATGGGGGAACTCTTTATGGAGAGGAATTTCATCAACACCCAATCTGAAATGCTCGATACCCCTGAATTTTTTTGGAACCATCCCGAGCTCGAACCCTTCTACAGGCGCACCTCCCATTACCTCGATGTGAATAAACGGGTCGATGTCCTGAACAAAAGACTCGATGTGGTCCACGAACTTTTCGAGATCTTGCGCAATGAGCTCAATCACCAACACTCCTCCAGACTCGAATGGACAATCATCATTCTGATCGTTATCGAAGTCTTTTTGGCAGTCCTAAGAGATCTTTTCCATGCTTTCTAAACTTCTCAAAGGGCTTATTCACCTCTATCGTTGGACCATTTCCCCGATGTTCGGCGATTGCTGCAAATTCACACCCACATGCTCACAGTATGCTCTGCAAGTCCTCGGAGAAGAGAAAGTCTTTAAGGCCCTGTGGCTCATTATGAAGAGACTTGTTAAGTGCAGATAAGAGAAGATCGGGCACGCACGCGGGCACGGGCACGGGCACCAAATCCGGAAAGAAAAGAAGCCTTAAGCCTCTCTTTCTTTCGTGCCTGTGCCCGTGCCCGCGTGCGTGCCCGATCTTCTCTTACCTTTCATTTACGGGAATCTCCAACGTTCTTCCCACTCTCAATCGATCGCTTTCCAAATGGTTGAGGTCGATAATGGATTCGATGGTGACTTTGTATTTGCGGGCGATTTTCCAAAGACTTTCCCCGTTTTGGATGACGTGAGTCTTTGAGGTTTTAATCAGTGGACTTTTTTGGGGAGGTTTTTTCGCGGGGAGAATTTGCGCTACCTCTTCAATCTTTTTGGGGGTGATTAGATGGGGAAGAAACCTTGCGCGGGCGACATTGGAGTCATATGGTTCAGGAAGTTTTTCGCCTGCAAAGGAATAAAGAAGGGACGCTGCTTGCTTCCAGATAAGATCTGATCTTGGACTGACAAGGAGCTCTTTTGCAAAGTGTTCTAGCGTATTAGTTTTTTCTGTTAGCAGGTCTAAGACGAGGAGGGTTTGTTTATCGTCTAATCTCTTAGTCACGAATTCTACATCAAGATCCAAAAGCCACCTTGCAGCTTCTTTTGACCCCATGTTCAGGTACTCCACCAAAAACATTTTGAGTCTGTTAGGAGAAAGATCTTGGAGAAGCTTTTGCTCTTTAGTAAAGATATCAAGAGAGGAAAAATCTCCTGCTATTAAAAGCTGAATAATTTCTTCATTCTTCACTTTTAGTCCCGCGCGGACAAAAAGGGTCTGCACGGCTTGAAATTCAGGCATTAAATAAAAAGCATCGAGGAGAGACCTATCAAGGGTTGTCCCTTTAAGTTCGAAGAAAAGCCCTTCGCTTGTAAAAGGCCATTTTTCAGTGCGCGCATACTGTATGACAGCCTGGAACTGATCTTCTGTTAATGCGGGATAGATCGACAGATCGATGAGTTCTCCCCCGTCTTCATTAAAAAATTTAATATATCTTTGTTGTGGAACAAAGCCTCCCAAGGCTCCTTCAAGGTTAAACTGATGGAAATTCACAAGACACGCAAGGGCGATGTCCCTCTTGGCATACCCTTCTTCAATGAGCTCTCTATCTTCTAATCTTAGGAGGAGATCTTGAAAACTTAGGGTGAGGTAGGCCTCCACAAGTTCTTTATTAGTGAGGACAAATTGCTCCTCCTCCTGGGAGGGCTTGAGCTCAAACGCAACAGAGGTCTGTTTTTCTTTTAAAACGAAATAAACAAAGGTAGAAATAAGGCCAATGTTCAAGGTGCCGCTGATTATCAGTGCCTGGGTCAGCCACCTGGCTTTTCTCATCCAACCGTCTGAATACATTTTATGGTTTCTTTGATTTAGGTTTTGTGATATATAGATATATACCTTTTTACAATATTTTAATGAAATGAAAGTTCCAATATCTTGGCTGAAAGAATACGTCGACTTCGATATCACTGCAGATAAAGTTGCAGAGGTGCTCACTCTTGCCGGCTTAGAAGTCGATAAAGTGGGGCCTGTGCTGGAGATTTCCCTGACTCCTAACCTGGGCCATTGCATGAGCATTTTTGGCGTAGCAAGAGAGCTGGCTGCTCATTTAAAAACGAAGGTCAAAAAGCCTGAGGCATTTTTTGCTCCAAGCGCGCATGAGATGGATATCAAGGTGATCGTCGAAGATAAAACCCATTGCCCAAGATATGCTTGCAGAGTGGTCCGGGACGTTGTAGTAGAAGAATCTCCCAAATGGCTAAAAGAAAAGTTGCAAGCCTGCGGCGTGAAGAGCATTAATAATCTTGTCGATATTTCCAATTACGTCTTGCTCGAGCTTGGCCAGCCTCTCCATATTTTTGACTATGACAAAATTGAAGACAAAACAATCATCGTTAAATCGGGCGCCTCCTGTTCTTCATTTATTGGGCTCGATGATCAGGAATATCAAACGGATAAAGACACCCTTTTTATCTGCGACACCAAAAAAGGATTGGCAATGGCGGGCATCCTCGGAGGAAAATCCTCTGCCGTTACAGAAAATACAAAAAATATTCTTATCGAATCAGCGTATTTTACGCCGGGATCTATCCGCAAATCCTCCAAACGGATGGGCCTGCGCACAGATGCTTCTGACCGTTTTGAAAAAGGGATCGATCCTGAAGGGATTGTCTTTGCTCTTGACAGAGCTGCATCTCTTATTAAAGGAGAAGTCTCAAAAGAACTTATCGATGTAAAGAGCCACCCTATTTTACAAAAAACAATATTGCTCAGACAAAACAGGGTGAATCATATTTTGGGTACCCATTTAAGTTTAAACGAGATCACTTCCTGCCTCGAGCGGCTTGAAATGCATGCAAGACCCCATGATGAAAACAGCGTGTCTATACTTATCCCCTCCTATCGCAATGACATCACAAAAGAGATCGATCTGATCGAAGAGGTAGCCCGCGTTTATGGATACAATAACATTCCTAAAAAAGTCCCCTACTTTACCTCATCGAAAATCCCCTCATCAGCCATTTATCTTTTTGAAACCGAAGTGCGCACAGGGTTAATGGGGCAAGGGCTCACAGAGTTTTTAACATGCGATTTAATGAGTGAAAATTTAGCAGCTCTTAGTTTAGAAAGGGGCTTCACAACTGAAAACCTGATCCGCGTTCTATGTCCCAGCAACACTGACCAATCGGTACTCAGAGCTTCCCTCCTCCCCGGACTTTTACAAGCTGCAAAATATAACCTCGACCACCAGAACAAAAATGTCAGCGCTTTCGAAGTGGGAAAAATCCACTTCAAAGACAAGGATCAATTTAGAGAATACTCGTGCGCAGGAATCATCATGACAGGAAAAAGAGCTCCTTACCATTTTGATCCAAAACCAAAAGAGGTAGATTTTTTTGATCTCAAAGGGATCTTAGAAAATCTTCTACAGTCCTATCCAGTCCGTTTTGAGGCTTCCCATTTTCACCACTTCCATCCCAAGGCGCAAGCCAAAATGATGATCGGTGATTGCACAATTGGGATGTTAGGAGAGATCCACCCCCGGGAAATTAGAGAGTTTGGCGCTGATCAGCAAATATTTTTTGCAGAAATTAATCTTCACGAGCTCCTCCCCTACAAAAAACAGAGCCCTACCACAACCGAGATTTCCCCCTTTCCCTCTTCTGAAAGAGACTGGACTTTTACCTTGAGCGATGAGGTTCATTTAAGCACCATAATCGATGCCATTTACGCACAAAAATCCCCCCTTCTTGAAAAAATACTACTTTTGGATCTTTACAAAAGTGACAAAATAGGGAAAGATAGGGGAAATATCACTTTAAGGTTTGTATATCGCGACCGGGAAAAAACAATTTCCTTTGAAACCGTTGAAAAGGAGCACGCGAATATCATAAGCCATGTAAAAAACACTCGAGGTATTCTATGAAGAATTATGCAATCCTTATGTTAGCACTTCTCGCAATCTGCGGATGCCAAAAAAATGATGACTCCGATAACATCGTTTCTCAGCGCTATATCCACAAATACGGATACGCTATATCCCAGCAAGAGTGGGTAGCTAAAAACTATCCTGGGCAAGTTGTTACGATGCTAAAAAACGGGGTGACCATCACCTCTACCTACGAAAATGGGATATTAAACGGCCCGCAAACTCATAGTTATCCCCATAGCCAAATCATCGAAAGCTATTTCCTCTACAATCAAGGGAATCTTGTAAAAGAGATCAACTATGATCCAAGAGGAATGCCTTTGAGAGAAACAACACAACTCTCTTCTACCCGCCACACCACCACTTTATGGTATGCCGACGGAACACCCATGAGCATTGAGGAATACATCAATGACGAACTGATGGATGGACAATATTTTACAACAACGAATGAGGTTGAAACGCGTGTAGAAAAAGGAAACGGCCTAAGAGTACGTAGAGATCAAAAAGGAGTTCTCCTTTCAAAAGATAAAATGGAAGGGGGCTATTTAGCCAAAAGAGAATCTTTTTACCCATCAGGAACGCCCGAAAGCGTCTCCTACTATTCAAAAGGAAAACTACACGGAGAGAGAAAATCCTTTGCTGAAACAGGCGAACCTGTCGCGGTCGAGGAATACATCAATGGGATGCTCCATGGAAGATCGATGTATTATAAAAACGGAAATAAATCTCATGAAGTCTCCTTTATCGAAGGGAGAAAAAATGGGAAAGAAGTCCACTTCCTGGATGGAGATAAAATCTCAGAAGAGATCGCTTGGGAAGATGATATGCAACATGGGCCCGCTACCTACTACATCGATGGCGACGCCGAAACAAAGTGGTACTACGGCGGCAAACTCACCTCTGAAAAACGGTTCCATGACATGATCCGCATCGATGCCAAGATCAACCAAATCGCCATAAACGATTAGCCTTGAAAATCAAGGCTTTAAGACTTTATCTCAATTCTTATTAAAATAATAGCTTTACTTTTATTGTTAATAATAGTAATATAAGTATATAAAATAGTTATTAATAATAAGGAGAATAATATGTCTGTAGCAACATACTTTCCAAGGATGCAGATACCTATTTGGGCCTATATTCAAACCCTCTACCGCTCTCCCACAGCTTCCAGTATTCAAGAGGCACAATACATTTTTTTTTCCGAAGACCATTTCTATAATAAAGCCGACTCTTGCCATTCCGATCATGCTGCAGTTATCGATCAAACTGTTACGCCTGGCAGCGTATTACTTATGGAAGGTTTTACGGCGATGGCAGAGGTAACAGGAGAAGATAAGGAAGCCGTTTTAAACAAATTGCGGATAAGTGAAACCGCTCGGAGTAAGATTACTGTTATAGGTTGGGATCGATATAATCACGCGAGCAAACTAGGCAAGCTTGAACATAAAGGACAACTAATACAAGCAGTAATACCAGGCTTAATAGAAGCTCGTGAAGCTTTTATAGAAGAAGAAATGGAAGATTTTAATCTTCCAAAGGAAATGCAAAAAGTAATTGACGACATCTCTAATCGTATCGACAAAATATTAATAGAAGCGCTAACTGATGATCATCCTATGAGAACGGCTTCTATGGTAGACACAATTGAGAAAATAGAACAACAAAGACTAGAGGGAAAAATAACCGGTAAAATTTACATAGTAGGAGGTGTGACCCATCTTTCGCCGCATTATAATAAAGGTAATGATCCTCGCCTGTCTCTAAAACCGTTATATGATCGCATTGCCACCTTATCTGCAACTGTTATATCAAGCAGAAAGACTTATCAAGTAGTCTAAGTTTCTAAGTTTAACGAATAGATTCAGTTTGATTCTCAGCAAGAGCCTTCTCAGGTTCATCTTGGATGTTGACATTAGTCCCTGAAAATCAAGACTTTAAGGCTATATCTCAATTCTTATTAAAATAATAACTTTACTTTTATTGTTAATAATAGTAATATAAGCGTATAAAGGATTTATTAATCTACAAGAAGGATAATATATGTCTCTAGTTAGAGAACTTCAGCGTTCTGAAAATAACAGCTTCATTCGATGTAATATTGATACCCTCTACCCCCTTCCTAATCCCAAAGCTTCCAGTTTTCTAGATGCACAGTCCAGAGCTTCCTATATTCTAGATGCACAGTACCTTTTTTGTGCTGAAGACCATGCCAATACAAGAGGCTACTCATGCCGTACTGACCATGCTGAACTTATCGACGCAACTGTTATACCGTGCAGTATACTACTTGTGGAAGGTTTTAAGGCAATGGTGGAGGTGACAGGAATAGATAGAGAAGCCATTTTTAAAGCATTGCGGATATCTAAATACGCTCAGAGTCAGATTACTGTTGTAGGCTGGGATGCCTATAATAACGTAAGCCAACAAACAGAGCCTGTTTTTTTATGCAGGAATCATGAAGATGGCACCTCTTCTGTGAGTTCTGAGAAACATAGAGCACCGCTAATACGTGAAGCGTTGTCAGACTTAAGAGAAACTTGTCTAAAAGAGGAAAAGGCATGGGAGGATTCTAACATTCCTGAAGAAATGCAAGAACAAATGCAAGGACAAATTGTAAAAATCTATTCTCAAGCCAGACATGTATATAAAGAAGCACTGGCTGACGAGTTTCCTGAGAGAACAGCTGCTATGGTATATACAATTGAGAGAATAGAACAGCAAAGACAACAAGGAATAATAACCGGTAAAATTTATCTAATAGGAGGTGCACTTCACCTTAATGAAGCCAGTAAAGACCCCCGCCTGTCTCTAAAGCCCTTATACGATCGCCTTGCCACCTTACCTGCAGCTATTGTATCAAGCAAAAAAACTGATTACAGCTGTTTTTTCAATGACAAGTGAGTGTGATTAACGAATAGATTCAGTTTGATTCTCAGCAAGAGCCTTCTCAGGTTCGTCTTGGATGAGGATTTCTTGGGCAAAGTCAGGATCGTGTTCTGCTAGATCTTTAGTGTCAAACTCCCACTCTTCCTCGGCTTGCACCATGCTCTCAAGGGAAGGGGATTCCTCCTCTTTTTCCTGACAGGCTGCAAGCAGACAAAATGCAAACAGAGCTACGTACTTCATATTTCTCAACATAATAGTTTTGGCACGCTTTTTGCAAGGACTATTATTAACAGGGGGATTTATATGGACAATCAAGAGAGTCTACTCAGAAAAATCTCAGAGCTTGAGTCGATGAATGATCAGCTTTTAACAGAAATCCGTTATCTCGACGATCTTTTAAAACAAATTGGCTTTATGGAAGGGCTTAAAACTCTTAAAGTTGCAGCCTTAGAGATGATCGATCATGATAAGAATGAGTAGAGATCCTCAAGAGAGAGATTAACCTGCTCAAACTCTAAAACATCAGTAAACAGCTTTGCCTTATTCTCTTTGAGACCCATGATTTTTTCTTCGATAGAAAGAGCTGTGACATAGCGCCTTGCAATGACAGAGCCCGACCTGCCCAAACGATGGGCCCGGTCGATCGCCTGGTTTTCTGCGGCCTCATTCCACCAGGGATCATAAATAAACACATAATCAGCGGCGCTCAAGTTTAGCCCCACACCGCCGGCTTTAAGGCTAATGAGGAAAATAAATATCTCCTTATCCTCTTGAAACTGCTCGACTACCGCTTCTCGATCTTTTGTCCTTCCATCTAAATAAACGTAGTGCCATCCCCGTTTTTCGATCTCGGTTTTTATCAATCCTAGCATCTTTGTAAATTGGCTAAAAACAAGCACTTTATTCCCCTGTCCGGAAATTTCTTCCAGATCTTCCATAAGCCTTTCTAATTTAGCGCTTCCTACCTCCGTTTCTCCAACAAGATGGGGATGGCAGCAGATTTGCCTGAGGCGCAAAATCGCTTCAAAAATCTCAATTTTATTCTCGAAATTACGGGCGCGCGTTTGGACAAGCCACTCATCGTACATTTGCTTCTGCACATCCCCCATTTCCACGTAGATCGTCTGCTCATACTTGGGAGGCAAATCTTTGGCGACATCCTTTTTTTTGCGCCTTAAAATAAAGGGGCGGACCCTTTTTGGCGTATCTATTGTTAACTCAGGCAAGAGGAAGCGAAAAAGAGACTCCATATCCAGAAACTTATTCTCTATAGGAGTGCCCGTCATGCACAACCGAAAATCCCCTTTTAGGCCGTAGGCACATTTTGCCGCTTGGGAGTCTGGATTTTTGATCGTTTGGGCCTCATCAAGCACTATCAGAGAAAATTCCTTAAATACTAAAAAATCTGTGCGCAAGATCGCATAAGAGGTAAGGATAATCCCCTTGCTTGGCAACTCTTTTAACCTTTCTGGCCCGCTATGGGTGTAGCATTCAATGCCCGGCAAAAATTTTTCTATTTCCCTCCTCCAGTTAAATAAAAGAGAGGTAGGCATCACAATCAAAATAGGCAGATCGATCTTAAGGGTAGAAATAAAGGCAAGCACCTGAATAGTTTTGCCAAGGCCCATCTCATCTGCAAGAAGGGCAGATAAGCCAGCTGTATATAAAAAAGAGAGCCAATTAACCCCTTCTTGCTGGTAGGGATGAAGAATCCCCTTGAAATCGGCAGTAGGAAGGGCAGCCCCTATCCTCATTGCCGGATCTCTCTTAATATTAAGGGCGGTAGCAAAAAGCTCATCCATCACGGCCAAATGGGATTTTTTAACCCGTATAGCCCCATCGACCATCTCCTCATTTCCAAGATGCTCAAAATCGACTAAAGCGACATGTCCTACATCCAGCTCGATAAATCTTTCCCGCCGATTAAATGCCCCTACCACCTTTGTGAGGTCGATCTCATGCTCTGAGTACTTCACCCTCCCCTTGACGATAAAGACCTCCCTTTCCATGGAACAATCGATCTCCTCCCCACTTTGCTTCACGACCCTTCGCCCCCTATGGTCCCTTACCTCCCATCCAATCTCAAGCAAAAAGCTGATACTTTTTGCCACCTTGTCCATGGGGCAGTAGTAATGGGAACTATCGACAATCTTTCTCATAAACCCCGTCTCCAAAAGATCCTTTTCCCACCCCCTTTCCCCCTCACTCGGCCGAGAAATCTCATGAAAGGCCACATCCCCCACCCATAAATCGGCAAAGGCCCCATGCCTATCCTTTAACACAAGAGAAGGCAACCCCTCCTCTTTTGCTACAACCTTCTCCTCTTCTTCCTCAGGGGTATAATAATAAAGAGTTCCATGGCAAATCGCAAAACCGGGAAATGAAAACTCAATATTTTCTTTTTTAGGGGGTATAAAGGGATTAAAATAGAGCTTTTTTCCTTTCCAGCTTAATTTCCCTGAGAGGGCCAAAGTTTTTATTTCCTCTGGCGACATATCTTCGTTTATCTCTATATTAGCCATATATGCAGCACCTACCCATCATGCCGGGGATCTCCAAAAAGACCGCCCCTTTTCTTAAATTCAAAAGCCTCAAATACCTCATCACGCATGATGAGAAGAAAATCTTTAAACGCTTTTTTTTTAAACACCCCATACGATACTCCCTTAGACTATTAAAATCTGCGTTAAAGAAAAAAGCTTACACAAGGCAAGGAGACCTCTTCCTCTACAACGTCTCCTCCCAAGAAGAGTACACCAAACTTCTACAAAATCCCGACACTATCTTTGTCTCAGGCTATTCCTACTGCCACAAGCCCTTTAAATGCCCCTCCGGTAGATTTACCCCCGATTGCGTCAATGACAAAACAAACCCCACCTGCGCCTCCTGCTTCATCGGCAAATGCGCCGACATCATCACCCCCCTCCTCATCCCCACCATCCATTACATCGGGGAGAAAATGTTTGAAATCACAGAAGCAAACCCAGGAAAACAAGTCGTTTTCCTCATCACAGCCTGCGAGCTCACCCTCGAAATGTTTGGCGACTGGGGGAACATGCTAGGAGCCAAGGGGATCGGCGTCCGCCTCGACGGCCGGATCTGCAACACCATGAAAGCCTTCGAGCTCTCCGAGCGCGGCATTAAGCCGGGATTGACCGTGGTTTTAGATCCCACACAGGAAGAGATGTTGAAGTTCTTGAGGATAAGAAAAGCGACGAACACTATGGACAAAAATGTCTAATTAATTGTACAATAAAAAAAAGAAAGCGAAATGCATGTACGAACTTTGCAAGACCCCTGAATTCGAAGAATGGTTAGACGAGCAGCCTCTTAAATCTAGATTGCAAGTGGAAGATCGTCTTCTCCACATCGCCTGTGAAGGACATTTTGGTGTTTATAAACACTTAACTGACCACGTTTGGGAATTAAAATGGGCGAATGGGCGCCGCATTTATTATGCATACCTCGCTCAGTATAATATTATACTTCTTCTAGGAGGAAACAAAAATGGCCAAGGCAAAGACATTAATCAGGCGAAAAAAATTCTTAGAAAATACGTCGAAGCTCCGCCTTAAAAAAGGGGTAAAGCTAGCCAAACATGACCCATTTAAGACTCTCTTAGATGAAAAGCTCATTGCTCAGGCTTTTTGGGATTGTTTAAAGGAAAATGATCCTGATGGAGCTATGGAAATAATCAATGCCCATTTGAACGCCTTAAACAAAGTGCAATTTGCAAAAGAATCCGACATCCCACGCTCTACCGTTTACCACAGTATGAAAAGTAAAAATCCTACTCTCCGAACAGTAGCCAAGCTGATTCACTGCAGCACCTAAT
>JABDAY010000011.1 GCA_013288895.1 Chlamydiota bacterium
TTTAAGAAAGCAAGGTAATCATCGTTTCAAGGTTTTTTAGCTCCTTGCTTTCTTAAAACTTTCTTTTTCGCTACGGCGTACGTTCCGTAAAGAGGCGATTTCTCTCTTACTCAGCGACCTCTGCGTCTCTGCTCTTCACTCTGCGCAGATGAAATTCAGCCTTTAGGTACCAAGCTAGTTAAAATATCGTGCGTAAAAGGCTCTCGGCAACAAAAAAAGTTGAAACATTTTCTTGTCACTTATGCAATTATCTCATTTAATTTAATAGCCCGACTGAGCTTCTGGAAGAGCGCTTGAGGGCGGGATTAATATTGAGCTGCTTGCCCATTTTCTCGCCGAGCGCAGATGAGGTGCCGCAATAGCTTCCACTCCTTTTGGAGGAAGATAAATGTTGATATGCCATAGCCCTTGCATCGGTCAGTTTCTTTTCAATAACCATAAGCGCTTGCGTAACATCGCTAGGACATTCCCTTTTGAGGGCTTGAATTTTATTGCAATACCCTTTTGCTAGACCCAGAAAAAAGGAGTTTTTTGCAATGGTTCCTTTTAAATTAGTATGCTGCTGCGCTTGATCCCATAGGTTCTCGAGCTCGGAGTGGAGAACATTTGCCACATGCTCGGCAATTTCCACATTGACAGCAGTTCCCAAAATTTCAAGATAAGTGAACTCACCTGCTCGGCTATAGACGGTGCTCACAAAAAAAGTTTCCAGGATTCTTGCGATACAGCGCATTTTAGCATCTTCTCTTTTCTGCTTTAAAATACGCTTGAGGAACATTTTTTCCTCATCCTCGCCGCCCATATATTTTGATTCAATATTGTGTTTTAAAAGAAGCTGCCTCGACTTAATCATCGCTTGCTCAGCTTCATTCTTGTTGTTGCTGTTTGCAAGAGCCATGAGTTTTTGAACTTTTCTAAAAACGCTGCTCTCTTCGATAGAAGAGACTTCTGTTCCCCCTTCCAAACACATGGTAGCCTTATAAACCTCTTCACCCCATCCCATTTGATTGCAAAATGCTCTAAATTCAGTCCCGTGAGCTTCGGCTCTCTCTCCATAGTTGATAAAGGTCATGTAATGGGCGATCTCGTGCCTAATCACATGATGTAGCTGCTTGCTAGTTGCGTGCATCAGGCATTCGTGAAACCCGAGCTCATAAAAATTTGGATCAAAGTAGCCTAACATAGTTTTGTTGTTATAAATCACTATTTTGAGAGGGTAGGAAGCTGTTTGTTTTCGATTATAAAAACGGCAGCTCGTAACTTTTAAGCCTACTTCTTGAATCAACACATTTTTTATAACATCTTTGATCTGCTGAACGAACTGAACGATTTTTTTAGAATATACAATCATAAATCACCTCGGTGAAATTTTACAGATTGATAGGAAAATTGAGAAGATGTAAAAGAAAAAATATGAAGGTAAGAGTAAAAAAAGCGCCTATTCTATTGAGAATATGCGCGCGCGCAATAGATTATTCTGTTTTCTTTTTGTTTGAAGCCCTAATTGCCTCGTTTTTACCCTTTTCTTTTAGCGACTTTTTTTATCTCTACGCCATCTTCATCACTTTGATCTTATGGATCCCTTTAGAAGCCTACCTGCTTAGCACATGGGGAACGACTATGGGAAGGACCATCTGTGATATTTTCGTGCGGAGTCCCAAAGGAAGGATGATCAGCTACAAGAATGCACTGATGAAAGCTTGTTTTTTAAAAAAATCTGAAGCTTATGCCTATACTGAAACCCTCAAACTCCGATTAGTTCAGTGGGTTATCGTGATTGGAATCATCGTCGCTTGTTGGGCGGCAACGATTCTAGGCATTCCCGAAATTAACAAATATACAAACGTTTATAAATCCTCTATTTTTATTTCTGGGTGGATACCCTACCAAGACTTTGATAAAGGCTATAGTATCCTCCTCCCCTCCTATCCAGATAATAAATCAGAAGTCTTAAATAACCCCTACACACGAGATGTTTTAAACTACAACGAAGCTAAAAGCTGCGATGGGGAGAAAGTTTGTTATATCGTAGGTTATCTCGATCTTCCCTTGAGCTGGCGTTTTGCTGGCGCAGATAAACTTCTTTCCGGCTCGCTCGATATCATTGTAAAGCAAAGTCCAGGCACTAGTCTTGTCTCTTCACAACTTGTCCGTTACCATGGCAACCCCGCGATTAATTTTCTCACCACAAATGGGGACACTGAAGAAAAAGGGACGATCACCTTAATCGGCCGCACTTTATATCGGATCATGGTGTCAGCGCCCAAGTCTAACACCCCCCCTAATTTCCAACATTTTCTAGATTCCTTCCAGCTTCAGTACCAAGGTATAGGTTTTAGCAGTTGACTTTTTTATCCTGATTTAATATTATGTCTTAGATTTTTTTAAAAAAGGATTATAAAATGACATTTACACCAACAAATTATTTGGGATCTCGGGATGTGGAAGCACTCTGGCGTCCCACCGCAACACTTCATACGGCTTCTGAAGACCCTGGGAAAATACAAGGTCTCCCCTCAAGATTATGGTGTAATAACACGCCTGCTACTCCCTCGAGTGCCCTTTCAAGCCCAGCAAGCTCTGAGGTTCTTAAGAAAGCGCTAGGCTACCTTTACGATAGATATCCAAACATCACTGAGGATGATTTTGTACATTACAATTGGTTGCTTTTACAAGCAGAAGTTGTAGATGTTGCTGATGCTCCCCTCCTCATGTCAATAAAAGTACCTCTGTACATTATTAAAAGGTATCTAGAAATCACCGAAAAAATGATCAAAAAAGATAGCCATTCTGCGCATAAAGAAAAATGGGACTCGATTCTCTCAAGTTTTTTATGCAACGCAGTGATGTTACATCCAGATGCAGAAGTCCTCGAGTTCCTCCTGAGAAAAAGGTCCAAACTAACACAAGAGATGATTGATCTTCTGCCTAAGGGCGAATTTGTGACAGATGTATTTGGATTTGATGACACCCCTCAAGAAGTAAAAAAGGCTATGAGAGATCATGCATGTAGAACAAATGGGGTTCTGGAGAAATATCTCCCTGATTTTTACACCGATGAAGCATTGGAGCTCATTTATAAGGCCACTACTTCTTAGGCTTTCATTCTTTTGCTATCCGCTTTGCCATTAACATGAAAATAAGCATATGAAGCGGATAGAGGGCGTACCAATAAAATCTACCCCACAGCCCGGTCGGGCGAAATGAGGCTGTTTGATGCAGAGTTCCCCCATTTCTTTGAGGAATGATCTCAAATTCGAGCCACGCTTCCCCTGGCAGTTTCATTTCAGCGTAGAGAAGTAGACGTCGATTTTTTTCATCCGCTAATAAAACACGCCAGAAGTCGAGAGCATCTCCAACCTTAAGCCGCGTAGGATGAGTTCGACCGCGCCGCAGTCCAACTCCTCCCACCAATTTATCCATAAATCCCCTGAATTTCCAAGCCCAGTTCATGGCAAGCCAACCACGATCTCCACCCAAAGACCAGATCCGTTTTTGCACTTGTTCCACAGGACAGGAAAAAGGAATAATCCGCCTATCGCTCAAGACACCGAATTTAGGAACGTGGACGTAAATGGAAAGATCTGGATTTAAAGTGGAGCCACTTAAAGTATCTTTCCAGCTTGAAGGTACCCAGTCTTCTTCGATGGGGGCGAAAGCAAGTTGTAGCGCTTCTTCATATGTGAGTAGTTTTCTGGGAAAAAGCTTTTGAATCTGGTTTTCTTTACAAACCGCATTATTAATGAGACTTTCGACAAGAAACCGCGCAAGGGAAAAGCTTACGCTAGTCACAAAAAATAGCCAATAGGAAGAGAGGCGGGGCGTAAGGACTGGAACCGTGAAGATTTTCCGTTTTAAACCCCGCACTTTGGCAAAATTTAATAGAAGTTCCTTATAACTCATAACATCTGGGCCTCCTACCTCAAAAGATTGTCCAAAACAGGCGGGATTGCCCAAAACAAGGGTGAGATAAGCAAGGACATCGCTTATGGCGATCGGTTGGGTTAATTGCTTGAGCCATTTTGGAGCAATCATCACAGGCAACTTTTCAACTAGACCTCGGATAATTTCAAATGAAGCACTCCCCGAACCGATGATGATCCCAGCCATTAAAATGGTCACGGGAACTTTTCCCATCTTCAGGATTTCCCCTACCCTTTTTCTCGAGGTTAAATGACGTGAAAGATGAGCTTCATTTGCAAGACCGCTCAAGTAGATGATTTGTTTCGCCTTGGTGTTTTCGAGCCGCTCGGCAAAATTTTTTGCTGAAGCGGCTTCTAATTCTGAAAATTTTTGCGAATAACTCATTGAATGGACTAGATAGTAGGCTGCATCGATCTCGTCTGGAATTTTCAATAAGGAGGAGGGATTCAGAAGATCAGCTTCAATGAGATGAAGTTGAGATTGAAATTTCTCGGGAATTTTAATTCGAGAGCGGCTTCTTACCAAGGCGTATATTTCATGCCCAGCGTCTACCAAACGGGGAAGAAGTCGAGTTCCGATGTACCCATTAGCCCCAGTAAGTAAAATTTTCATAGTCCCCTTTTAAGTATCTATACACAATTTCCTGTTTTTTTATACCCAAGTAAGTTCAAAATTGGAAAGAAGAACATGCCCGACATTTTGAAACGGCTTGAATCTTACTTAGAGGATCACCATGCGTCATCTCATTGAACAAGCTACACATTAAAAACGCGGGTGGATGAGATCGCTCTCCTCAAAGAGAACGAGCTTAAAGAAGCCCTTTGCTGGCTCCTGAAAAATCACCAATATCTTATTGAACCTTCAGCCGCTGCAGCGCTTGCCAGCTGCCTTTACGGTCACACGCAGCCCGCAGGCCCCACTGTGATTGTTTTGACAGGACGCAATGTCAGTTATGCAACGCTCCGGCAGTTGCTCTAAGAACCTGTTTAAAATCGGTTACGCATACGGTTACGAAAGAGGGGCATTGCTTTGAGTCCCCGTAACCGTATGCGTAACCGATTTTAAACAGGTTCTAAAAGAGTTTTCCGCCTATAACCGCTTCAGACTTGTCTGGAACAACCAGTATTGTTTGGTTATTCTCATCTGGAACACCTAAGGTGAGCACTTCAGAGATAAAGGGGCCAATTTGTCTCGGTGGAAAATTGACGACCCCGAGCACTTTTTTTCCAAGAAGTTCTTCCTTTTTATAGTAATGAACGATTTGAGCACTTGAACGTTTTTTTCCAATAGCCGGTCCAAAATCAATCGTGAGTTTATAAGCGGGTTTGCGCGCCTCGGGAAAGTCCTCCACCTCTACGATAATACCCACCCGAATATCTAATTTCTGAAAATCAACAATTGTAGCCATAAATAACCCCATTGGTTTAAAAGGAGGATTTTATTTGTTTAAGCTATTTTGTACAAGTTTAAAAAAATCAGGTTTTTTTGAATTAACCTATGTGATACATACTTAAGAGGTAAATACTTTCAAGCGCAAAAACGCAAAAAAATTATATATAATATTTTTGCGTCTTTGCGCTTTTACGTCTTTTGCGTTAATATGTTGAAAAAAAAGCCAGTTGGCTTAGGGATCGTCAAACAATAACTTAAAGTATTTTGCGGCCATTATGGCAGCCCATCTTTGAAGGATCGCTCCTCGAAGGTATTGAATTAATATCTCCCTCGTCGCGATTCTTCAAATCTGAGCCACCCTAAGACCACCAAATGCTTTAATTTATTATTTGACGACCCCTTATGTTAAGAAGGTAAATATGTCAACCAAAGCCGTAAGTAGCGCATCAGCTTGCTTTGTCCCAAGCGCCCCTCCTGTGGGTCCTAGCGAACTCCATCAGGTCCTCGTCCAACTTCACGAAAAATATCCACACATCACCCCAGCTGATTTTGCAAACTATGAGCAGTTACTGTCCCGAGCAAAAATTGCCTATCCAGACCTAGCCATCCCCCTCATGGCAATCAAGGCTCCCCTGTCTATCATCAAAAAACATATAGAAATCATGGAAAGAATGAAAGCTGACAGAACGCGTCCAAGCGTCACAAGCGGTATTGTTAATGAAGAAACATGGCCCTCCATCCTTTCAAGTTTTTTAGACAATGCCGTGATGATGAATCCATCCCTAGAACTGCTAGAGTTCTTAAAAGAAAAGGGAGCCACGCTATCTGACCAGATGATCGAAGTGCTTAATTTATCCGACAGAAGCTCTACAGAAGTAAGTGCAATCTTCAAAATGTATCTGATTAGTCTGGCCATTGATGAAAAAGTAGAAGAGGCAGAGCTAGAGGTGACCTTACCAGGAGGCACGAAAGAACAAGCACTTCAATGGGGTGCAGACACAAGAAAGGATCTTTTGCTCGCATTAGATTTTGGCATGCTCAAAAATGTAGACAAGACGATGGATTATGTGGCTAAATCTTATAGCGATCAAGAGTTGGCTCTCATTTTTAGCCTTGTACCTACGTAGCCATTCTAAGTTATCTATTTTTAGTGTTTTACAAAATATTCAAAAAATTTATTTACAAGTCTAGCTCCTTATGCTAAGATCCGGTTAGGTCAAGAAATGTTTTTAAGCAGGCGTGCTTATTACAGCGGCAGTTTAACATATTTGGAGGAGATCGTGAAAAAATTATTGTTAGTCCCAGCAATTTTTGCAATGTGCGTATCGTGCAATGGCAAATCAAATAATTGTGATGTGAGCAAATCAAGTAATTCTAGCGTGGATTCTTATATTGGCATAAATGAAAATCCTCAAACGCCGCCAAAGGAATTAACAGATGGGGAGGTTACAAAAAATGTCAAAAAAATGTTAATGTCTGATAATTCTTTATCGTCAAGCGCGAGAACGATTTCAGTGGATACCAGTAATGGTGTCGTTACATTAACCGGCATTGCTACAAACCAAAATGAAGCTCGTAGAGTTGTTAAAATGGCGAAGGGCGTTTCTGGAGTAATGAGCATCGACAATCAGCTCAAAGTAATGTATCAGCAGCGAAGAAACACTAAAACGTATAGCCAATGCCTCCACCCAATGTCAGACCACTGACCTGCTGGCGGAAGCTAAGTGAGTTCGTTTTGGAGCTGTGAAACTGCATTCTAGCGTACGAATACTCTCCAAAAATAAGGTTTGAGCAAAAGCTTTTAAAAATTTTCATCTGAGTTCCTTTCCCCTAGGTTGAAGGAGTTTATAGCAAAAACTATTACGGAAAAACTTTTGAGTCAAGGCTAATTTTACAGAATAGACCTCTTGCATAACCTGCTTTGCCCGGAAAAACAAAAGATTTTCTTTGCTGTTTATTGCCTTTTGTAGGATAGATGAAAAAAAGGGGTAATCATGATTATAGCAAGAGTTTTAGGAATTTTGATGGTCATTGGCGGCATTGTTCTAGTATTCGTTTCTGGAAATATCGCCGATCGAGTGGCCGAGGGAAGAGGAGAAATCCGCAGCGGACAGGAAAAAGTCGACGCAACGAACAAGCTATTTTCTTACAACCGCGGGACAGAATTTGTTGGAGATCAACTCACCGGTTCTGCACAGGAAAAGATCAATGCAGGCACCCAAGAGGCAGATAAATACGATCGCCTCGCAAACAATCTTCAACTCGGAGGATATGTTGTTGCCGGTCTTGGCGTTATCATTTTTGCATTAAGTTTCATCCGCAGAAAAAAATAGACGAAATTAGCCTTAAAACTTGATCTCTACTGCCGTGTTTAGTGCTTGGATATAATAATTTTTGCTGAATTGTCCATCATAGCGCAATGTCACACCTAGGGTTTCGTTGCAATTAAGATAGGTTAATCCCAAAGACGCTGCTCCTTGATTGTGCAGAAAACGTAATCCTTGTACTGTAAAAGTGCAACCTGAACCCACGAAGCTAGCCTGCAAATGACGATTCGTAAGTGAAGCATCATTAATATAGCTCAATTTTATACGTGGGACAATCGTGCCGGGTACACAGGAATTTTTAGAGAGATACCGTCTGGTCCAGATGACTCCAAATTCACTTTGTATGACTTCGCCTTTATTTTTAGCTACTCTCAGATTTAAACTGCTGGCCCCGCTTTCTATTAATTTTTGTTGCGATAAATAAATATAATCCACTCCTATAAAGGGGATAATTTCCCTATATTCACCCCGACAAAAATTAAGTCCTGCTTCTAATCCAACTAATCCTTCCCAACTATTGTGAGACGCTCTTGCATGGCGATTGATTGTAGCAAAGTGCAAATGACGATCGCTTTGGTAATGGCTATAGGCGCCTAGTAGCGTAGCATTGACGTAACCAGCCCCATTTGACCAATTAGTATAAAGGCCAGCATAGTAACTATTGATATTGGCATGTCCAGCCGATTGGTTCCAATTTAGACGTGAATAGGTATAGCTTGCCGCAGTGCCGAGTCTAAACTCGTTGTTACCTACGGCATCCACTCCAATCGTGCCACCACCGATCCAATCAGTATACCCAAATTGCTGGCCATAGGAATTTTGTTTTTGCCATGCTCCAAGCGCTTCTCCCCATACATGAAGACTATTGCAGCAATTGGATGATAAATCGACTTCCTCAAGGTGCTGAAAATAGCTAGAACGGATGAGCAAAGCATTTTGAATCTGATTCCAAGTTAACCCGGAAAACTGAGATGGCTGCATCTGATTAAAGCTATTGTTAATTCCATCTGGATCTAATGTTAATAGTGCTGCACTGACCGCTTCAACATCAGATCCTGTAGTGATCCCACCTCCTAAATAACAAAAAGCTGCTGCTGATGCATTACTATCCAACCCTATAGCTTCAAGCGGGAGAACTTCTACCACAACAGCATTTGGTTCGTAAATGACACTCAATAAACTTGGTACACTGCTTTCAATTGTGGAGAATATTCCTGTCATTCCACTTGTAGCGGTGATGAGCGTGTAAGACTGCAGGGTTTGAAAGCTTTCAGATAAGGGGATAACTTCTAATATTCCATTGATTTGTGCCGTTCCTGTCACAGCAATGAGATCATGTGTGCCATCAGAAGCCACCTCCATTTCCAGAAAACTGAAAGGAGTCAATGCTAGATTTGCTGTGTTGATCGTTCCAATGGAGTTCCCCGGTGATAAAATCCCAGAGTTGGTAAGATTTCCCATCAGAGTCGCATTGCCAGAAAGGGTAGCTTGAGCGCCAACAACGACGCTCCCTATAACACTTCCATTTAAATTAAGGGTCCCTTGTTGTACAGAGGTGATCCCCGAATAAGTATTGGCTCCATTAAGTTCTAAAGTGCCTTCCCCAATCTTATAAAGTCCTCCAGTCGTGTTTGGTCCACTTGTTTGATCCCCCTCTATTGGGGTTGCAATCGCCAAAGTATTGTTTAGATTAAAGGTAATAGATCCTTGTTCACGGACAAAGATATCCTGGCCCAAAGCAGCTCCGTCACCACCACTGGAAGAAGGGATCATTGAAGCGCCACCAATTCCGGCAATGGCCACATTACCAGAAATTTGTGGAGCATCGACGATAGTTAGACTACCACCACTTTGAATAAAAATAGCTCCTCCGAGCCCAGAACCACCCCCACCACCGCCATTATCATTAGGGTCAGATCCTCCATTGCCCCTCCAGCATTGAAGCCACCACCTCCTATACCTCCAACCAGTCCACCTCCACCTCCAGCTCCAAATCCTCCTACACCACCGGCGATAAGACCACCAGCTCCTCCTCCACCAAGTTTTCCACCTGATCCCCCTGTATTATTACCACTACCTCCACCTCCACCGCCCCCAGCAGCTCCTACACCATTGGCTCCCGGGTAACCACTTTCTGATGCACTTCCAGCTCCACCTCCGCCTCCAAATAGTAAATCGGCTCCAATCCCATTACCTCCATTTCCAGGTATTCCAGAACTCCCCATTCCAGTGGCAGAAACACCATATTGACTATCACCTGCACCTCCTCCACCATTACCGGCGGACTGAGCTCCGCCAAGAAATGCGCCTGTTGGGCCTGCGTTTCCACCTATTCCACCAGGGGTCACACTATTATTGCCCGCACCTCCGCCACCACCACCAAAATAAACTCCGTTGCCACCATTTACAACAGAAAATAATCCTCCACCATCTCCTCCATTGCTATGACCTCCACCACCCCCTCCTGTTGAAACAGCGGTAGCATCGCCTCCATCCCCACCTCCAAATCCACCACCCCCTCCAGCTCCAGATTGTCCACTGGCAGTTTCTCCTATGCCCCCATCACCGCCTTGAGCGACATTATTAAGGAGACTCGAAACAGTTAGGGTAACCGATGCACCTCCGTGGATGTAAAGAGCGCCTCCACCTCCGACACCACCACCGCCACCTGAATATCCGGTACCCCCTTTTCCCCCTAGGGAAAGGGCATTTTGAACAGTGATATTATTGATGGCAGTCGTTCCTGAGACCACTTGAAAAGCTTGGTAATTATTTGCACCGTCGATGGTGATCCCTGCTCCATTAATCGTATAACTTTGGATGATCGCAGGAAGTGAAGAGGTTAGAATGATTGATTGTCCTGCAATGGAACTACAGTCAATTGTATCGCCGCTATTGGCGTTTAAAATCCAATAAGGCAATGTTCCAGCCATGTTAGAGTCATTTGAAGTGCTATTAACGTCTCTAGATGCTGCTTCTATAAAATGTGTAGACAGGACACAAACAGCAAATAGGATTTTAGAGTAAAAAAAATTTCCCGACATAGCCCTCAACTCCTTGGATGGTCAAATTTCATCTCAAATTCTTATGTATACGCCAAAAAAACTTTTTTTACAACTTAGGACATTTCAATCCAGCAGCTCCCTCTAGGCGCGGGAGCCGTTGATTTTTCTTGGCGGAGCAAAAAAATTAGCCTTTGAGGCTAAGCCATGTTTCCCAGGGGCACCTATTAGGCCAGGTCTGCCATGTTTGCCGGTAGTAAGGAAGTTCTTCTTTTTCCACCCAATGGAGAATGCCATCTTTCCCAACTCTATCTGGGAAACGGATCCCATTAAGGTGATCGATCTCATGTTGCACGATGCGGGCTGTGAAACCTGAAAACTTCTCTTGAAGACGGTTGCCGTTGCTATCATAGGCAATGATGACGATCTCCTTTGGTCGAGATACCACACCGCGTATACGTGGATCCACTGAAAGACACCCAATCTCTCGCTCGGTTGTCAGCTCCTCTGAAGCTTCAATGATTTCAGGATTTATGTAGATGCGAAGCTCCCCATATCTTCGTGTTTCATTGTTAAAACCGATATCAACAAGAATGATAGGAATTGAACCAGCGACCAGCGGGTTATGAGTCCCATTCCCGGTGTAACTCTGAACACAAGAGAGTTAACCAGAATCACATTTTCCTCTCAAGAATATTAGGAACTTGTTCAGATTGGCTCTAAAATGTGCTGTAAGCGTCCAGTCGTTTGCGGAAAAAATGCGGAAAATAAGTATTGCGAAGATTGACATGTCAATCTCTAGACTTGGCATTCGAAAGACTTTTTTTTACAACTAGAAGTGGAAGCCTACCTTGAGATGCACATTGTTATCCTGATAGTGGGTTCCAAATTCCCCAACATAATTCAAAGAAGCATATAGAAAGTCTTCATAGAACGAGGCTGTCAAGCTGACTTTAGGTGAAATGAGGTTACGGTTGGGGTTGAGTCCTGTGACGGTGTATGTGCCGTTGCCGCCACCCTGAAAAAATGAGGCGTTATACTGACTCCCGTCAAAGCGTTGCTCGCGAATGTAACTGACTCCGGCCGTTGGAAGCCACTCGCTGCTCGCGAAACAGAAAGCGCGCAGGAGGTTGAAGCCCACTTCTCCACGGGCTAGATTCTCATGTATCGCGGCAACTTTAAGATCCAGGCTATCCGCTCCAGATTCCTGGAATTTATCTTGCTGCAGATAGGTGTAATACCCGCTGACAAATGGTTTGATGCTCCATCTGTCTCCATCAAACGACAGCCCCAAATTCAGCTGCGCTGTTCCGCCAAGCCCGGATGTGGTATGGTAGGCTGTCCTGTCTATCCCAACAAAGTCGATATTCCTCTTTCCGTTGTACCAGTTGTATGTGCCTAGCAGGGAGGCATTGATAAATAACCATCGGTTAAAAAACGATTCGTAGAGTCCTAAATAGGCGCTGTTGATGTGTCCGGAGCCCGCATTTTCTTTCCAAGTCACTTTCGAATAAGAGTACCCGCCAACCATTCCTGCAAACGTATTCTTGGCAAATTTGTAGTCTACTCCGGTCATCATCCCACCGCTGCCAGCACGAAAGCCCACATTCTCACCTAGGTTTCCTTGCCGTATCCAATCACCCACTTCATCTATCCACACGTTAAAGCGCTGATCTGTACATCTCTTCTCTTTTAGATTTGTAGTTGGCTCCTGGCAGAGAGTCTGAGGGCAGAGATTGTACATATATTGACTGATTAACTGTGTCATGCGGATGTTGTTATTCTGCTGGGTAATGACAAAGCCTTTGAACATTGCCGGCTGCAATTGCAAAAGGGCAGCATTGACCGCTCCGAGTGTGGGCAATATCAATATCTGATTGATCACAAACGCCATGTCAGTGCCAAGAACTGGTAACGTATTGTTTAGGCTTGCGGCCACAGCACGAGCATTGGGATCAAGGGGGGTCAAATTCGGAAAAGGAGGGGGAGGAAATAGTGTAAGCAAGATCTCATTCGACAGATAGTCGATTTGATACCCAAAGGTTGATGGAATATTGACATTGGCAAAGACTTCGGTTCCTGTAAAACTGCCTGCCGTCAAGATCGTATAAATTGGAGTTGCTCCATAGTACCCAGAATCTGGGAGCACATCGAGAGTAACTAGATGTATATCTGCTACTCCGGAGATAGCTAGCAGGTCCGTTTCGGTTGGATTTAATTCGATTTCTAACGTGCCGCCGGTTGGTACGTAGCCTCCTGTGATTGTGAGGGTATTGATTGAGTTGCCTGGAGCAACTGTACCGGTGCCTGTGACATCGCCGACGATCGGGCCCACCCCTTTAAGGAAAGCGCCGGCGTTGACGGTGACCGGTGCAGTCAGGGGGCAGTTCACAGAAAGTGTAGTGGTTCCAGAAACTGTTACTGATGTTAGTGCCTTAGCTGCCCCTGTGAGATTGAGTCCTCCGGAAGATTGGATGATGAGATTACCTGGGGTGGTAACGACTCCAGGATAATTCGTAGAGGCCGCTTGGTTTATCGTTAAGGTTTGACCTCCTAGAGCAAGCGAGCCCCCTGATTCTCCTTGGAAGTTGTTGATCGTGGCACCGGTGGTTGCTGAGATATCGAATATGCCTCCATTAACATTCACAGAGCTTGAAGAAACAATCGTTCCTGCGCCGCTGAGAGCGAGAGTTCCCCCTGCAATTGTCGTTGCTCCCATGTAGGTATTGGCATTTGTTAAGAACAGAGTGCCAGATCCGCCTTGCTGTGTGAGACCATTAGTTCCTGGGCCAATTACGCCGGAGAGAGTAAGCTGTTGGCCTCCGTCTACGTCGATGATTCCTGTTGCCGCGAGCGTTACAGTTTGGCTCAACGTGAAAGGAGAACTGACTGTTGCATGTAGCGTGCCTCCCCCGAACGTTAAACCGGTGCCGGTACCGAGTTGATTGCTCGCAGAGATCTGCAGAACGCCCAAGTTAATTATGGTGTTTCCTGCGTAGGTGTTATCGCCGGCAAGAACGACAGTCCCTAAGCCCTCCTTTTGTAGAGTGGCTCCCAGGCCAGACCCGACGAGATAGTTTTGATTTGGGAGAATAGTGTTTAGGTTATCATCTCCGATAGAGCCTGAGACGGTAACTGTTGTGCTCGCAGCAGGATTAAAGAGGAGCGGCCCCTGGCCATACACAAAGATTCCATCGGTTAATCCGGCGCCGGTGCGGATACCAAAGCCCGTGCCGCCGGTTGGAGCAAACCCTGCTTGCGCTGCTTGCACGATGACGTTGTCATTGATTGTCAAAGATCCCCCGCCATCTGTGCGGACGAAGATGGAGCCTCCGAGACCCGCGCCACCACCGCCGCCATTTGAGCGAGGCATAGTAATCATGCCGGTGCCGCTGCCTGGGCCTGGATTACCATCATTTCCCGCGTTCATGCCGACGCCGGCAGCGGCGCCGAAACCCCCATCTCCGGCGAGCGCACTAGCGGCGACGCCGATAGCTCCTCCTCCAGCTCCAAAACCTCCGGACCCGCCGTTTACTCCCCCGCCGTGAACGCCGCCACCGCCGCCGAAGTCGAGACCATTGCCGCCACCACCACCGCCGCCACCGAAGACGCCGCCAGTACCGGCGAAACCATCTGCGCCACCGCCTCCACCACCACCGGTGCCGCCGTTGCCACCACCACCCGCACTATTTCCACCGCCACCGCCACCACCGCCAGAACCTCCGGCACCGCCGTTGCCGCCAACCCCTACTGTGCCATTGTCACCTGCAGTTACACCTGTTCCAGAGCCACCTCCTCCACCGCCGCCGCCCTGAACTCCTCCCGTGCCACCGACATCTCCTCCGAGACCATCAATGCCGCCGCCAAGGCCATCTCCGCTTCCCGAATTATCGCCACCGCCGCCGCCCCCACCGAATAAAGCAAAAGCGCCCGAACTGCTACCTGCACTCCCTGGTGAGCCCAAGCCTCCAGCCCCTCCCTGAGAAGAACCTAGCAATCCGCCACCGCCGCCGCCATAGCCATTATTTCCGTTGGCTCCATCAGCTAGAGCACCGCCGCCCCCGCCGTTACTGCCGCCACTGCCACTATAGCCCCCGCCGCCACCGCCGTTGGTTCCTGCGTTACCTCCGAGGCCGCCACCACCATCTCCCAAAGTAGCAGTTCCGTTGCCGCCGATGGCGGTGTTGGTGCCATCAAAGGTAACATTGGTAAGAGTAACATCCGCCGCATTGACGAAGAGAGCGCCGCCGAGGCCTGCGCCGCCGCCGCAGCCAGTGCCTCCTTGGGCCGTACAGTTTTGTAAAGTCAGGTTTTCAATGGCGATCGTGCCATGATGGGCAAAGAATCCGCGATAGGCTCCGCTTCCATCAATAACAATAGGGGTATTGCCAGGATTCGTTCCATCGATGATTAGCGATGTGGTGGCTCCGCTATCAAACATCAACAAGGGAGGTAAAATCGCATTCAGTTGAATGAGATTGTTTCCTCCAGGTAAAACAAACTGGATAAGATAGGTGTCATTTTGTGCTGCCTCATTGGCTACATTTATCGCATTGATGCAATAGCGTAAATCACCGCTGTTTCCAGTGCCTGATCCTCCACTCATATAAGACCCATCGCCACTGGTGCTAACTGTATATGGTGCGTGAGCGTATAGTTCAGCACGGAGGGAGAGGCTCAACGTAATAGAGTAGACTACTAGTGGGTGCAGCTTCATAGAGGATCCTAATTAATTATTTTTATATTACGAATTATGATGTTTATGTCAAAGGCAATATATTCCCCAATTTCTTCTAATTACTCTGGCAAATCGTCTAGTTTTTTAGGGAGTATAAGATTTCTGATTTAAGAAATGTGGGGCGGGCTGGGATTGAACCAGCGACCAGCGGGTTATGAGGGAGGGAGCATTCCCCTCCACCCATCACCATCCAACCTCTATGCGCACCACTATAAGAAATTTGAGTGATTGAAGCAACCGGTTTCTGCTCAATTTTGCCGGTCAAAAGCGATGCCCATTGCACCGCCAGTGCACCACACCTCATGACCTTACCCACACTCAATAAAGCATTTAAGCTCTATCATAAAAACAACAAATTATTATTTTATTACTAAACCAAATAAAATCTAATTTTTCTTTAATTAACACATATTATTTAGCATTGAAGCAAACTAATCCTGGGCAGATAATCTATTAATCATCGAGGACTTAGGATTACGGATTTGCATATTGCATGTAAAATAAATTCTTGATACTCAGAACAGTAGAAGGATCAAGACTATTGAGGTAAAGGATTGTGAATATCACTAAGATCGAAGAAAACATTCAGGCGTTGCTGACAAACTTTTCGAAAGAGACTTTCATCTATGATTTTCTAGGTGCCTATGGGAAACCAAAGGCCTCTATTACCCGCTTGCAAAAGGGCACCTATAATCTCGCCAAAAATAAAGACGAAATCCTATGGAAAAAGAATCTGTTTTTTAAAAAAGCAAAAAAAGCTGAATTGCAAGATACAATCGACCAACTTCGCACTTCTAAAGAAACAATTAAATACACGCCTCGATTTATTGTTACCACAGATTACCAGGCATTAATTGCCATTGATACAAAAACAACCGATACACTCAACGTTCCAATTAAAGACCTAGCAAAGAATTTTGATTTTTTCCTTCCTTGGGCTGGAATTGAAAAGGCTACTCACTGTAAAGAACACCCTGCTGATAGAAAAGCAGCAGAGCAGATGGCAAAAATCTATGACGAGATTCTTCATGAAAACCCTAGTATAGATAAGAGTGAATTACGCTCACTTAACATATTTTTGTCTCGCTTGCTATTTTGCTTTTTTGCTGAGGATACTGAGATCTTTGAAAAGAACCTATTTACCAACTCGCTTAATTCTCATACGTTAGAAAATGGGAGCGATTTCCATTGCTATTTGGATAGGTTATTCCAGTTTCTAAATATTACAGACAGAGCCATGTATCCCAAATACTTGCAAAAATTTCCATATGTCAATGGGGGTCTATTTGCAGAAAAACACAAAATTCCGAGATTTTCACGAAAATTACGAAGAATGATTATCGAATGCGGGAACCTAGATTGGTCTGAAATTAACCCTGATATTTTCGGATCCATGATACAAGCAGTCGTGCATATTGATCAGCGCGCAAGTATGGGCATGCACTATACCTCCATTACGAATATCATGAAGGTAATTAAGCCGCTTTTTTTAGATAATCTCAACGAAGAATTTGAAACAGCAAAGAATTCTCCCCAAAAGCTAGAAAAGCTGTTGGAACGACTCTCCTGTATAAAAATTTTTGACCCTGCTTGTGGCTCGGGCAATTTTCTAATTGTTGCCTACAAAGAATTACGAAAACTTGAAACCGCAATATTTAAACGATTCCAAGAAATTAGCCCACGATTACCTATCTCACATATCAAACTGTCTCAGTTTTATGGTATTGAACTAGATGATTTTGCAGCTCAGATTGCTATTCTTTCTCTTTGGTTAGCCGAGCATCAAATGAATATTGCGTTCAAAAACACTTTTAAGCGCGACAAACCATCTCTCCCTCTAAAAGATGGGGGTCGTATTATTTGTGGGAATGCCACCCGGTTAGATTGGGAGGAGATATGTTCGAAGGATGAAAAAGCAGAAACTTACCTTTTGGGTAACCCTCCTTATTTGGGCTTTTCACTTCAAAATAAAGACCAAAAAGAGGACTTGCGCCTAGTTGTAGGGAGCTCGACAAAATTAGATTACATTGCATGTTGGTTTTTAAAAGCAGCGTCTTTTCTTAATCAACGCTCTGGAGCTTTGGCTTTTGTTTCAACGAATTCTATCTGTCAAGGAGAACAATTAGCGTTGTTATGGCCAAGAATTTTTGATTGTAATTTGGAGATCTTTTTTTGCCATCAATCTTTTAAGTGGGCAAATAATGCGAAAAATAATGCTGCGGTCACTTGCGTGATAATTGGGATTGGCAAAAAAAATGCGCATATGAAATTCATTTACACCGAAGGAATCAAAAAAACAGTTAAAGAAATTACACCATATCTCTCTGAGCGAAAAGCTACCGTGGTTTCCAAAAGAGTTATGACTTTGTCAAAAGTTCCCGAAATGATTTTAGGAAATATGCCCAAAGATGGAGGACACCTATTTTTTAATACGGAGGAAAAGGAAGAACTCTTTCGGTATAACCAAGGAGCTGAAAAATTCATTCGTAAAGCCGTAGGTTCGCATGAATGCATCCATGGAATAGATCAATGGTGTTTATGGATAAGAGATGAAGATATTCAAAATGCTTCTCAATTCTCTGAAATAAAAAAAAGATTGGATGCTGTAAAAAAAATGAGAGTCACAAGTAAAAAACAGGCCACAAAAGAGTATGGAAAATACCCTCACAGATTTGTTGAGATCCGTCATCAAGAATTGAGTTCAATCATCATCCCAAGAGTCTCCTCTGAGAAAAGAGAATATATCCCAATAGGGACGTTAAAACCTGGAATTATTGTAAAAGACAGTGCTTATGCAATTTATAATTCTTCTCCATGGGTGTTTGGGATTCTTAGCTCGCGAATGCATATGACGTGGGTAAGAGCGGTAGCGGGTCGACTTGAAACCAGGATACGCTACTCATCTGTCATTTGCTGGAATAACTTTCCAATAGCGGACCTGACTCCGGAACAAAGAGCAAGCGTTAACTCACACGCCTTATTTGTGCTGTCCGAACGTGAAAAACATCCAGAAAAAACTCTAGCAGACTTATACGATCCGAAAAAAATGCCCAAGGGGCTGAAAGAAGCTCACCAAAACCTCGATGCTGCTGTCGATCGGTGCTATCGGTCTAAGCCGTTTGAAAGCGATGAAGAAAGATTGGAATATCTATTCAAACTCTACGAAGAAATGATCCAGAAGGAATTAAAGGAGAAGAAGCGTGTCTAATAATATAATAAGCTATGACAAAACAGGGCAAAGCACCAAGATAAACTCTATGGGCATGCGTGAGATGCAAGAACGTGTCTATTCTGCAAGAGATGCTCAATACTTGTTGTTAAAAGCGCCGCCAGCCTCCGGCAAGTCCCGAGCCTTGATGTTCATCGCCCTTGATAAACTGCATCGTCAGGGCTTAAAAAAGGTCATCGTTGTTGTACCAGAAAAAGTGATTGCGTCCTCATTTGAAAAGGCTAATTTGGCGTCTCAAGGGTTTTTTGCTGATTGGGATCCCAATCAAGCCTATAACCTCTGCATCCCAGGCGGCGAAAAGAGTAAGGTTCAAGCGTTTCTTAAGTTTCTCGACAACGATGAAAAGATTCTTATCTGTACTCATTCTACCTTGCGTTTTGCTTTTGACTCTATTGACATCGATAAATTCAATAATACTCTGCTCGCGATTGATGAATTTCACCATATTTCAGCTGATGAAGATAGTCGATTGGGCGAGCTATTACGATCCATCATGGCGAAGTCAAATGCGCACATTATGGCTATGACTGGCTCTTATTTTCGAGGAGATTGTGTTCCTGTTCTCTTGCCAGAGGATGAGGCAAAATTCACAAAAGTCACTTATAATTACTATGAGCAGCTAAATGGATATACTTATTTGAAGTCTTTGGGCATAGGGTATCATTTCTACCAGGGGCGCTATACTTCGGCAATTAATGAGGTATTGGATACCGACAAAAAAACAATACTCCATATTCCTCATGTAAATTCGGGCGAGTCCACCAAAGATAAGAATAACGAAGTCAATACTATCCTAGACACAATCGGCCGAACTATTGGGCAAGACAAGGAGACAGGGGTTATTTTTGTTGAACGAGAGACTGATAAAAAAATTATAAAAGTTGCAGACCTCGTAGACGACACCCCCCTCGAACGGGAAAAGATCGTTAACTATCTACGTCGGGCTAGTAGCCGAGATAGCATAGACCTAATCATTGCTCTAGGTATGGCTAAAGAAGGATTTGATTGGCCTTTTTGCGAACATGCTTTAACGGTCGGCTATCGAGGCTCACTAACAGAAATTGTTCAAATCATTGGGCGTTGCACTCGAGATAGCAGCGATAAATTCCATGCACAGTTCACCAATCTGATTGCCCAGCCGGATGCCGAAGATGACCTAGTAAAACTATCTGTAAACAACATGTTAAAGGCCATCACCTGCTCCCTACTCATGGAACAGGTGCTAGCCCCAAATTTCAAATTTTTAACAAAACAATCTGAAGATAGGGTTCAGCCAGGGGAGATCAAAATTCGTGGATTTAAGGAACCAAGTTCCAAGAGGGTAAGGGATATCATTGAATCTGATTTAAATGATCTCAAGGCAAGGATTTTGCAGGATAATACCTTGATAAAGGCTTTACCAGGAAATGTAGATCCCGAGGTTATTAATAAGGTAATGATTCCGAAAATCATCAAAATCAAATACCCCGATCTTTCTGATGAAGAGGTTGAAGAAGTCCGCCAGCACGTAATCGTTGATTCTGTCATTAAAAATGGGGAAATAAAGGAATCAGGTGACAAGCGGTTTATTCGCATGGCTGGGCAGTTTGTTAATATCGATGATTTGCATATCGACCTCATAGATCAAATTAATCCTTTTCAAAAGGCATTTGAGATTCTTTCCAAGTCAGTAACACCTCACGTATTAAAATTGATTCAAGAGACAATTGAGGGCACACGCATCCAAATGACGGAGGAAGAGGCCGTTTTACTATGGCCGAAGATCAAAATTTTTAAACAAACGATTAATAGAGAACCAAGTCTAAATTCAGCCGACCCACTTGAACGCCGTATGGCAGACGCTCTGGTTTATATAAAACAGCAACGCCGAGCCCAGAGAGTTTAATAAATGGATCCTGAAACGTTAAAGAAATTGATCAAGGATGATGATTCGGGGCTTTTAGATGTTAAACATCCGACATCTAGCCTACAAGATTCTGATGAAAGACTGCTCTCATCTTTTCAAGAGATTACTGATTTTTTCCGTGAGACAGGCCATGAGCCCCAGGCAAACGGAAAAGATATGCGGGAATATTCTTTATATAACCGGCTTAACCATTTAAGGGAAAATACTGATAAGGTTAAAGCTCTGCTCGATCACGATGAGTTTAAACTTTTAAATCAAACACGCCACGTCGCCACAATTAAGGATATTTTTGCCGATGACGACTTGGGCATCTTAAACGACTGGTCAGATAGTATTTTTGATATTGAACATGTTCCAAAAAAGACAGCCACTCCAGATTACATAGCACAGCGTACACAATGCCAGGGCTTTTGCGATTTCGAGCACCTTTTCAAACAATGCCATAACGACTTAGCTGCTGGCAAAAGGAAACTGATGCCCTTTGCCAAGGAGCAGCAAATTCATGAAAAGGACTTCTTCATCCTGAAAGGAATTCTAACCTATATTGCTCACGTTGGGGAAAAAGAAATCTGCAATGGAAAAAAGAACGCCAGATTGCGATGCATTTTTGAAAATGGAACCGAATCTGACATGCTTTTACGGTCTCTAGCCCGGGAGTTATACAAAGATGGAAGACGTGTTACCATGCATGAAGATCGTCTCCTGGATGGGTTCAAAGGAATTACAGGCGATGACAAAGAGGATGGTTACATATACATTCTGAAATCTCTTAGCAAAACGCCCGAGATTCAATCTACCCCCCATCTTTACAAGATTGGGTTTACACGCACCTCCATTGAAAATCGGATTAAAAATGCGGAACAAGACCCTACTTACCTTATGGCGCCAGTATCCGTAATCGCCTCCTATCAATGTTTTAATCTCAATTCTCAAAGGTGTGAATCACTATTGCATACCTTTTTTGCATATGCATGTCTGAATATGGATGTTGTTGATAAAGATGGACAGCGACATACACCGAGGGAGTGGTTTGTGGCTCCTCTTCCAGTGATTAACCAGGCTATTGAATTCCTGATAAGTGGAGAAATTGTGAATTATCAATATGACCACCATGGCCAACAAATTGTGAGGAAAGATGTCTGCTTATAATCCCCAACGAACACGGAATATATTTTCTGCGGACATAGAAAAGTCTTTCAAGCTTAGCCGGTCTAAGATCCAAGACTTTCTCAACTGTCCACGATGCTTTTATCTTGATCGGAAATGCGGCACCGGCCGGCCCCCAGGGTATCCTTTTACGTTGAATACTGCGGTGGATACGCTTTTAAAAAAAGAATTTGATTGCTGCCGCATTGAAGGCAAGCCTCATCCATTAATGATCAAACACGGGATTGATGCGATCCCTTTTGCCCATCCTGATCTCGATGAATGGAGGCAAAACTTTAAAGGACTGCAATTTGTACATGAAGCAACGAATTTCACCGTCACTGGCGCTATAGATGATCTTTGGGTCAACTCAGCAAACGAACTAATCGTTGTGGACTATAAAGCCACCTCCACAACTAAGGAAATCACGCTTGATGAGGAGTACCGTCAATCCTACAAGAACCAAATGGAAATTTATCAATGGCTGCTCAGACAACTGGGTTTTAAGGTGTCAAATACGGGATATTTTGTGTATTGCAATGGAGATGCTTCCAAGGGCAGTTTCAATGAGAAGCTAGAGTTTTCAATCTCTGTACTTCCCTACGTCGGAGATGATTCTTGGGTAGAGCCAAAGCTATTTGAAATCCGCAAATGCTTGGAAGCCAATAACACTCCTGATCCGGCCGAGAAATGTGATTTCTGCCAATACTGGGCAGCTGTAAAAAGTCATGTCGACAAAGAGCCTGGCGTCTGATCTTTTTTAAGCTCATCAAAGATGTGAAACATACAGTACATCCGCATTTCTTGCGGGACTATGTCTAAGAGAGTCCAAATGCTTTGGGTTGGATCTAGTGGGTGTTTTTTAAGCCATTCTTTAAAGAATTTTTCGCCATAGACGGATTTAGCCGATTGTTCAATTTTTTCAATCCTTGCGAGCCAACATTTTCCCATGTTCAAACTCCGATTCGGCTGTTTTAGGACTTCTTCTTAACAAGAGCTTCAACGTAAACAAGCCTTTCCTCAATATCATAAAGCTCAGCAGCCTTGAAGGAGAGGGAAAGAACTTTTTCGGAAGCTTGCAGCTTGATGCGTGGGTCCTCGTTATCGAGAAGAGAAATGAGTGTTTCAGCAGCTTTTTGCATGCCGGCTTTGAGATAGGAAAGGGAATTACAAAACATGGTGCTTCTTTGGCTTTTTAACTCTTGCTTGAAGACTGGGTCTTTTAGCCATTCGAAGATTTGCTTTGGGCTTATGTCAGCTTGACGGGCCGCCTCTTCGTAGGAAGCACAGCTAAGTATGTAGGGTATGACTTGCAATTGCCTGGGGGTTAAGTGCTCGTTTTCATTACTTTCCATTACTTTTCCTCACCTAATAGAGTAAACTTTACTTAGAACAACCTCAAGAACATTTTTACCTTAAAAATGGGAACATCTGCTTCACCTCATCCTGAAAGCATGGGAGAAGATGAGATGGCATACTATCCAACCATTGATCGAAATCAAAATCTCTATCAAGAATTGAGTGTTCCTTGATCCACGTACAATATTCTTGCTCCACATTTTTGGCTCTATGCGCAATGTTTAACAGCTCTGCCATGGTATGTAGTCTCTGTAAAGTGGACTTCCCCCCTTTCTTAATCATACCTCTCCCCTACTGTCCGCGGACGTCCGCGGACAGATTCAAAAAGGGCGTAAGGGAGATACCCTTATAACACCTTTCTCTTGTTGAATCTTCTTGTGGTCTATTCCTTTCAATTTCCGGGAAGGCTGCGTGAAGGTTTTTACCGAAAGATTGTACGCTTCCTGCGTGAGGGTATCCAGTAACATCACACCAACTCCTCCATGCGCCGAATAAATCAGCAACTGAAACCATTGCTTGTGGCTTAATTACACATCTTTCGCTAACAAAAGCTTTGATTGGGCTAGTCATTGCTTCGAGTTCTTCTATGCTTTGGGTAGATGACGCCGGTTGGATAAACTTCCCTCTCTTTTGCAATCGAACAAGACCTTCTAAGGCCCATAGTAAAATGCCGGGAAGTTCTTTGACAAGCCGGGAATAAAGAAGAGTATCTTCTTTTTCAACCCAGCTTTTCTTTAGTGTTAAAACAAGGTATCTCTTGGCAAGAGCCCCGCTTGCATCCCTCACATCAGGAAGCTCATTACTCATAATCATGATCCTTGTCGGCAACTGAACAGTCAAAGGGAGAAGAAACTTCCGGTTGATCGTCAATGGATCTTCACCACTAATGCTAAGCAGCCTTTCGAGGATGATGCTGTTGTTACCTTTGCTACTGAGACGAGCATCAGCAATCAACGCGAGCATTTTATTTAAAAAAGGCTGAAGACCAAAATCCCCTGCTAAACTCGAAAGAGTTGGACCAACTACATTAAAGGCGCCTAATAATGCCATTAGAATACGTCCAATGGTTCCCTTGCCACTTCGTGGAGGGCCAACTATGAGAAGAATTTTATGAAACCGAGTATCATGTACGAGGAGATACCCTGCCCATTCTTGAAGAGTTTGAATACTTTCTAGATCCCCTGGCCAAATAGCATTTAAAAATTGTAACCATTCGTTAGGTTCCGGATAGCTTGGATCAAAATCAAAAGTAAGCGCATTTACGTTGAGCAATAATGGCGTATGAGGAATCAGAGAAGTTGAGGGATTCTCTAGATAATCATTTATGTTAAGAAGCCCATTCCGAAAAGCAATAAGATATCGCGGATCAGGCCCCTCTCTTCCATCCAACCAAATAACACCGTTGGAAGGATGATGACTCTGATGACAAATTGCACAGAGGGCATCAACAATTTGATCGACTTTGAATTTATTGGGATTAAAGCTATCCAAATGTCCATCGTTATCCTTTGCTTTTGCATCCCTTAAAAAGCTGTAGATTACCTGCCGTAGCGCTCCTTCCTCCAATTCTACGTATTTGATCCCATTCCAATACCAAAATGCTTCTGAGCAATATTGTATGGTCCTATGTTCATTCCATAGGAACCTTTCGTTAATCAAGGCATCGGCAATTAATAGCGGTGCGTGTGAATCAAACACTTTTTCTCCAGGATGAGCATTTAAATGATCAAGTTCTTTCCTAGCTCGCTCTATGGCGTCTTTTGTTTTCTGCAATGCACCCCATCGAATATGGAAATCTCTTTCTTGATAAACTTGCTCTTCGCTTTTCTCTTCTTCAGATAGGGGATGAGAAAAATCTTCTGGGCGAAGAGAGGCGTTATAGCGATAAACATCTTCTAAAAGTTTCATATTTTCTTTATGGTACTGTTCCTCCAGAATTATTAGGTGCGTCTGACAGCCGGCAATCTTTGGATCGGAAGGGATCAGTCCTTTGGGAAGTGGCACTATACAGACTTCATAAAGCGCTTTCACTTCTTGAAGTTCTTTTTCAACTTCCTCCTGTTTGATGACAGGACAGAGCCATCCATGATATAACGGATTCCAAGTACAACCCCGAAGCTTGATACGGCATTTAATTCCATTCCCCAAGCGATGAGAGAACCTGAACACCGCAAAGCGTTCAATTTCTTGCGAGTCTCCTTGAGGATGATCTTGATTTTGCTTAACATTCGCTGACATAAATTTTATTCCTTGATCAGCCGCCTTTATTTTCATCAGGGTAGCTTTTCATTTTAGGGTTATGTGGTAAGTCTATTTTTCTTTTCTGCCTGGCTCTCTACCCATGAATCAAAAAGATCAACTCTTAAAACAAGACGCTTTCCAATTTTTCTTACGGTAGACTGAAGACCGTTGCTATGACGATGTAAAAGAAGATGACGAATTTGTCCCATTGTAAATGGGTATTTGCCACTGCTTACGATTTGTTGTGGCGACCAGTAAATATGCGATTCCATAATCAATATTCTCCATTAAGAATTTGACTCTGATTATACTGGATATTTTGCAAATAGGACTGTAGGCTGTATTTTTCTACATAGACAAAAAAAAATAAAAACAGGGATTGACACTGTATTTTATTAATCGGCAAATTTCAGCAATTTTGAGGAAGTTCCTTTTTCGGCCTCCCCTTTTTCCTCTCTTCAAGTTTTGGCAACCATGACTCTGTAATAGTTCTCTTTTTATAATTGTGGCCAAGGCTCCTGATTTGTCTTAAAATACTTTGCATATAAGGATGAGAGTAAATTTCTTGGTAAGTCAGTCTACGTGGGGATTTACTTATGAGTTCTCTAGCATTTCTCAGATACAAAGCTTCGTGATAATCTCTGCTATACTTTGGTTTATTTCTTAGTGGGGCATTAGAGGGCTGGAATTCAAGGTATATCTCCATAAGATACTGAGGAAGAGCCTCGAAAAATTTCACCTTCATCGGAATGTCGTTCATCGAGACCCATTTGATAAATTTCCAAGGAGTCATATAAAATTCTCCATCAACCCTTGAAATTTTCTCAGTTAGATAAATATCCTCCCAGCAATCCAAAAATTTTTCCCAAATTTTATTCGCAGAAGATATTCGCTTAAAATCTAGTTCAGTTCCAATCTCGCTTTTATCGAACAAGATTTTATGGTGCCTCTCTGGGGAAATACCACCCATTAAAGCGCAAAATTCTCTAATGGTCCAAATGTTTCGTGAAAAATGTGCCTTATACAGGCTTTCCTCTGTAGGGAACATGGCATCACGAAGGCTTTCTGCTAAGCTCTTCGTTGTGTTAGTGGAACTCATACCTGATTCTCCATCCGCTGGCGTGCGTGCTTGATAGCTCTATGTAGCTTTTCTTGCAACACAGCCTTGGAAGGCAAGACTGTAAGATATTCAGCAACATGGATGCCCGATTTACCAAGTTCCAGCAGCTCGATGCGTTCCTGTTTTTTGCCGGCACAAAGAATAAGCCCCATCGGAGCTTCTTCGCCTGGGCGACGCTCGTATTTATCAAGCCATCGAAGGTAGAGTTCCATTTGACCCTTGTATTCGGGCTTGAAGTCTCCAAGTTTAAGATCGATCGCAACGAGTCTTTTGAGGTCTCTGTGAAAAAAGAGCAAGTCGATACGGAAATCTTCGTCATCAATGATAATGCGTTTTTGACGAGCCAAAAAACTAAAACCAGTGCCAAATTCTAATAAGAACTGCTCAAGTTCACGCATGATGGCATCTTCAAAATCTTTTTCAAGGTAGCGATCATTGAGATTTAAAAATTCAAGGATGTAAGGATCACGGAAAACAAGATCTGGTGTTAGACGATCTTCCTTACGTAAAAGTTCTACCTCAGTTTGAATCACCTGTTCCGGCTGTTTTGAAAGTGCAGTCCTCTCATATAGCATCGAATTAATCTTACTGCGAAGAGTCCTTACATTCCATCGCTCTACGCGACACATCTCGGCATAAAAATCACGCTTGAGACCGTCCTTAACCGGAATCAAAGCTGTAAAATGGGACCAGGTCAAATGTCGCAGCAAGGCTGCGACAATTTGCTCATCTTGAAACACCTCAGAGAACTGAATCATGCGCCGTAAGTTCTTGTCAGTAAATCCATTACCATAGTCAGCCACCAATTGTCGTGACACTGTCACGACAATCTTTTGCCCATATTCAGCGCGTTCATCCTGTAGGGCTTCCTTGCGTATTCGGTTGCCAACATGCCAGTAAAGTGAGGTCAATCCAGCATTGACCTTAAAGGCAACTGTTTGCTTTGTTTCATCAATCATATGCCTTAAATCTGAGATCAGATTTTTAGGTAATTCAATTTTTATGTTTATGTCTTTAGTTTGAATAGTCATGCAGAAACTCCTTGAAGTATACGTTCTGAGATATGTTTACTGAATTTTTGGGTGACCTGGGCATCGAGATGGGTGTAGCGTTGGAGCATGCCGAGGGTTCGATGGCCCATGGCCGTGGCGAGCTCTAGGTTTGAGGCGCCTTGACTTGCGGCCAGGGTACAAAAGGTGTGGCGCATGTCGTGGGCTCGGCAGTCTTCTATCTGCGCACGTTTTAAGGCTTCTTTCCAGGCTTTTTTTATGTCGATGCGACCAAAGGCTGTCTTGCTGGCAAAGACGAGTGGTTTTGCTGGGTTGTGGGTTTGGTAAAGTCTTTTAAGCTCTTCTATTACCGGGGCTGCGAGGGAGATGCTTCTTGGGCGACCGTTTTTTGTTTCTTTGAGGTATGCGAGATTATTGTCAAAGTCTACATGGCGCCATTCGAGGTTAAGGATCTCCCCTTGCCTTGCACCGGTGGTTAGACTAATAAGAACGATGCAATAGAGGTATGGCGATTTGCTTTGACGGCAAGAAGCGAGGAGGCGCGAGGTTTCTTCTTCAGAAAGCACCCGGTCTCTGCCGGGGTTTTCCTTAAGTTTCTTTAAGTTGAAACATGGGTTCTCATCAACCCAGCGGAGGCGTATGGCGTAGCTAAAAAGTGCAGAGAGGCTTGAGATGTACCTGTTCACTGTAGCCGGACTTTTTTTGAGGCCTTTGTTTGTGGGAGTATTGGCAAGATATTGCCTTTCTTTACTCATAAGTTCGGGAGTGATGTGGACTAACTCAAAGTCTCCCAAACGAGTTTGCCAATATTTCAAATGATGCATAACGTCATCCGCTGATCGAATGTGTTGAAGCATGCCATCACTGGTATAACGGTCGATAAGCTCGGCAAAGGTGTGTTGCTGTTTATGTTGATCAAACTTGAATTTGCCAAGCTTGATTTCTCTTTCAATGCCTGAAGCCCAGTCCTCGGCTTCTTGCTTGCGCTCGAAGTGATTACAGACAGTGGGGTAGCCTTTGATGCGGACAACAGCGCGCCAGACTTTGGAGCCGTCTTCATTGTCACGTTTGTAAATAGATGCCATAATTCCAACCTTTGTTGTGTTTGTAGGTTTGGTTGGATGGTGTTGCTGGCTAAAGTTCATTCTCGTTGCACCGCCATTGCACCGTCGGCAAGCAATTTAAACTTGAACTTGATATTTGTTCAAGCTTGTTATTGCTTATCTCGAGGGAAATGAGGGGGTGGAAAATGTGGGGCAGGTAGGAATTGAACCTACGACCAGCGGGTTATGAGTCCGCTGCTCTAACCACTGAGCTACCGCCCCATAGAATGATGAATATATTATATGACGCCGGGTTTTCGGTATATACACAAAATGATTGAAGTAGTAAAATTTTGATATGGAAAAAGTTAGGCGTTTTAGAGGGTTGTTTTGGCCGTTTGCTCTTTTGCTGGCATTTCTTGGGGTGGCTTCGATGCTTTCCCTGCAGATGGGGATGTGGATCGGATCTGGGTTGGTGAAAGAGGTCCCTAAGTATGTGCTAGAGGTTACGAGCATTGGGCTGTTTGTGGTGTTGATTTTGGTTTTCGGCAAAAAAGATTTTCGCAAGATTTTCTTTTCAAGTTTGATCCTGATTGCACTGTTGTTTGTGGGGAGTTTTTTTGCCCCACCCTCCATCGTTCCCTATTTTTTTATGATCTTCTTTTGTCCAAAACTACTTCCCGTTTTAGGGTGGTGCTATGTGAATCAAATTGCCGATAAGTTAGAAGGGATGAAGTACTATTTCGCACTAATTTTTGTATCAGGGCTTATCATGTTTCCCTTTACTGCAATGCCTTTTTTCTTAAATTTTGGGCCCTCTATGATGCTTTCAAGCGCGCTAGTTTGTTTAGGCCTGGTCTTATTGTTTGATTACTGGATTAATGCGAGGAGGGCTCATGCGTAAGATAATTGCCCTTTCGATCCTCTTATCTGGTTTTACCCTCGTCCATTCCCTCAATGGTCCGGCTATAAGGGAAGCCATGGGCAGCCTTACACCCGATGTTATGGGAAAACAGGCAATGATGATTGGCTTTGGCATCATCTTTTTGGCCATTTTAAGTCTGATTTTAGGCCCGTGGCTCGTGCAAAAAAAAGGATGGAAATTTTGTGTCACTTCTTCGTTAATACTGGGCGTGCTTGCAACTGCTCTCTCCCTTTTTTATGCAAAGCCCCTTTTTACAGCTGGTGAGCAGATTTTTCTTACGGGCTTGGAGTACGTCTGGATCACCCCCCTCATCCAAATGGCTTTTTTAAGCTACGAAAAAAAGGAGAGGCTTAGGACTCAAGGCTGGGTTTTTCTAGTTGCAGCGCCACTTCTCGAGCTAGCTGCTGGATCACCAGAGCTTAGCCCCATGGTTGCAATGGGTTTTTCCCTAGCGGTTTTCGCCCTCATGTTCACCGCTGTTTCTGTTAAGCGCTGCTAATGGTAAAGCCGCTAAAAGAGCATTAGGAGGCAATTGTGAAGGTCGTTGAGAACTAACGAAAAAAGGTAACGGTACACTTCTAGATCCGGGTGGTGCTGGAGGGGGACTGCCAACGGGGGACCTTTCAGCAGAACTGGGAGAGCTCGGATCCATTGGTGATGGTGGTGGTATCTCATCATCTAGGTCCGCGAAGAAAGCTTGAAACCTGTAATTAGCAACCCATTCTTCCACTGCAGCCGCTGCTGCTGGCGACAAAGCCACTAACCTAGGAGACCTTTCTTCGGGAGATGCGGAACTGGGGAGATTCCTCAGAATATTTGAAGAAACTGGACTATTTGGGGAAAATGGAACATCAAAATCATCTGAATTATCACTCGATACACTCCGACTTAACGAATAATTTGGACTAAGCGAACGAGAACTTGGACTAGGTGAACCAACTGGACTTGACACTGGATTTGACATAATTTCTCCTTTGTTTATTTGGTTATAATAAAAGGATAATTATATAATATTAAATAATTTCAGTCAATCCTATTTATATATCTTATTTATAATGAGTTACTTAAGAAATATTAATTAATAATTATAAGTAATAATAATCAATTTCTTCATTTTTTCGGGGGCCTATGACCCGCCAATTAAGGCGCAGGTATTGTTTTTCATAAAAAATTTTACCAAAATAGGCGTCGCTACCGCAGAGGTGAGAATCGACAGATGCAAGAGAACTGCTGCTCGAGGGAGCTAAATGAAACAAAAACACCGGATGGTCAGGGCCTCTACGCAAATGCTCTAAAGAGATCACTCCTGCTCTTTGATCGAGGGTCCAACGAAAAGTATTGCTAAAACAAACCTCTCCTTGTTTTCCATGCCAACTTCCCCTTTCTGCAAAAAGCAAAACGGAGTCTTTTTCTCGTGTGACAACCACTTCACCCTTCCCTTTGCCGTTCCAACCATCTTTCGAGCGGGATTTCGCATTGAAAGTTAAGCGTCTAACTTCACCTAGCTTTTTCCAAAGAGATAATAAGACTTTCCCATCCTGTCTTTTCGTATCATCTTTTGTTACAAAGAAGTCTTTCTTTTCATGGGCAGGCAAAAGGGTGTACGCCTTTTTTAAAAGAAGCTCTAGCTCCTCTAGAAGAGGGTATCCCGGATCGAACTGATAAAGACGGGTTTTCCCTTCGTAGTAACTCATCACAACTCCCCCCTTTTCTAACCGCAAAAGGGCCTTTTGCACAGGAGTGAGGGAAGTGTTTAATTGCCTTTGAAGTTGTGTTCCATAACATTTGCCGTTGACAAACAGAAAAAGAAGAATTTTCTGCACACTTTGACTACCCAAAAGCCCATCCAGCATAAAAAACCGCCTTTAAACCACTTTTAACCTAAAGATGATTTTTCATAAACTACTTTTTAGTTTTATATGTTTCTCGTGTCGGAGGCTTTAGTGACAAAGACTTGTTTAACATGCGAGCATGCGAGCTGTCTAAGCCTATTATTCCTTTCTATAATATACGATTATTATATCAAAAAATTAGGTTAATAGTCAACGATATTAAAATCATCTTTACTAATTAATGCCACTTTAATAATGTTTAATTAAAGAGGTAGTTGCAACTGCTTCTAAAGAAGGTAATTATGCGCCTAGAGCTAATTCATCCCATGCTAGTCCATTTTCCCATAGCGCTCCTCTTAATTGGCTCTTTCCTCCGCCTCGCAGCCTTTTTCTACCGTAAAACCTACCGCTACCGAACAGCCCTAAACACTTCATGGCTGATCTTACTCATCGGCCTCTTCTTCGGTATTTTGACTATCATCACTGGAGAAATCGCAGAAGACATTGTGCGATCCCATCTCTTAAACCCTCGAATTCTCGATTATCACATGACCTGCGCCTACATAACAGCGTTTCTCTTCCTCCTCGCCCTTATCCTCGACTGGATGGCCCACCGCTACAAAAAACACTTCACCGCCATCTACTCTCTCCTCTATTGGCTCGGCGCCCTCACCCTACTCACTACCGCCGCCCTCGGCGGCTCCCTCGTCTACGAACAAGGCGCCGCCGTCCAGACGGTGACTAGCCGAGGGATTTAAAGTATTGAATTTCCCGTTCGTGTTTGACAGCGGCGGCTCGGGTAGTAAAGGTGCCGAGGTTTCGACGCTTGCCGGTTTTGGGATTGATTTTGCGAGAATATAGACGGTATTTCCCATCTGCTAGTTTGCGAATCATAAAAACCTCCTAAAATTAGGCGTAACAAAACTGAGAGAAATAAGCAAGTCTGATATATAAAATATTTAATATTAGCAGCTTTTATTTTACTCGTAAAGAATTTAATAAGCGTGTATAAACGTATGGAAAAGGAGAAGAAATATGCCAGTACCAGGAGTGTTAGCGCCAGGAGGACTTAATCCTTATACACAGATAGAAGGAGTTCCAGATAGTAGACCTGAAGGGGTGAAAGTCTCTTCTTCCCCTCCTCCGTATTCCCCTCCTATTTACTCAGGTTCCGCAGCAGCTAGCGCGCCGCCCCTAGAGAACAGCCTCGTAGATGTTTTTAATGCACCGTTTTGGAAAGTGGCATTAGTTGCTGTGGTTATTTCTTTATTAGTGATAGGTTCTGTAACTCTCGGACTCCTGACCGCAAGCCTTGTTTCCAGTGGAGCTTTTATGTGGCAAATAGGTCTTGCCGGCTTTGGCTGCGCAGGTCTCGGCCTGAGTGCCATTTTTGGGCTCTTCAGCGCTAGCGAGAATAAAATGTTCGAGAATACCCCCCACAATAAGAAGGACGCTGCAAACTTCGCTGTTCAAACAACATGCGCTGTACTTTACACTTTCTATATTGCTATACAAGCTGCTGAGAAATTAGCTATCTGTGACCTTATAAATGCTCTGGTTAAGAGCGGTCCCAGACGTTGATTTTTCTTCATTAGCATATCCTGCCGCTTGCGATCCTGTTTTCTTTTCGTTACTCAAATACGAATAATTTATTTTACAATAAACAATAATTTACTCGTTACTAATAATTCCTTTTTGTTGATTTGTTTAATTACATTGTTATATTATAATACGAAAGTTAATTAACAATTATAACTAAAGGGAGAAAATATGCCACAAATGACCATAATAGGACCAAGTTCAGCAAGTGCTGTTGCTGTAGCTCAACCTGTTACAACTGCTGCAGATACAAAAACTCAGAGCGCAGTAAAATTTTCAATTGACCATGCAGAATCTGCTATTGCATCTGAGCAAGCATTGAAATCTAAAGCTCGGAATCAGGAAATTTTCCTGTACGTCTTTGGTGCTTTAATCGTTGTAACAAGCATTACTTTAACAATAACGGGAATAGTTAGAAGAAGCCTTGGCATGGCTCTTGGTGGGTTTCTTGGCGCCTATATTACCAGTATAGGCATAAGCCTACTTGGAATTAGAAAAGATGGGGAGGCACGGAAACACCAACGCAATATCAACTCACTTAAAGGATTGGATCAAAAAGACACTCCTCTTAGAACATTTATTAATGAGAGAGAGTGTAACAAGCCCATGACGCTACAACAATTCCTTGAAATACATGTTCAGTTTGAAAGGGACCAATCAAATAAGAGGCAAAGAATTAGTCTCAATAAATCAGAAGAAACCATTGACACAAAAATGCAAGAAATTGCTTGTCAATTAGATTCTACAGAATAATTTTTACTATAGAAATACTTTATATCCAGTAATCTGGAAATAGTGTATTCTCTCTATATGCGTAAATTAGGCTTTTTTCTGTTTTTCCTGCCCATTTGGGCTGTGGCATCGGTTTATGTGGGTTTTGGCAAGACCGATATCACACCCCCTGTTGGTACCCCTTCTGCCGGGTATCAAGCGCGTCAAGGGGATGGAATGAAAGGGACCAATGATCCCCTACTCGCCCTGGCCCTTTTTATTGACAACGGTGAAAAAAAGATTGTTCTTTGCAGCGTAGATAATTTAGGATTCACCTATGAGATGGTCCAGAAAATTACAGCGCTTGTACATAAAGAGGTCCCTGATTGCGAAGTTTATGTAGCCTCTACCCACACCCATTCGGGTGGCGGCGCTTTTTTAAATATTCCTGTTGTAGGAGAGGCTCTAGCCGGCAAATACGATCCTGACATTGCTAAAATGTATGTGGAAAAAACAGCTGAAGCAATTGTTTTAGCCAGCCGCAATACAGTGAAAGGCAAAATAGGCGTCGGATATGGCACTGCCCAAAATTTGAGCGTCTATCGCAGTACGTGGCCCGAAGATGTAATACCCCTGAGCGATGTCGCAGTGATAAAGGTCACCAAAGAAGATGACTCCCCCTTTGCCATTTTATTTAATTTTCCTGTTCATCCTACTGTGCTTCCTCACCAAAACAGATACTTTTCCGCTGATTTTGTTGGCTATGCGAGAGATGCACTCAAAATCCCTGCCATTTATTTTAATGGGGCTCAGGGAGATGTGAATCCTATCGATGCGCCCTGCGACCAAATAGGAGAGGCTCTTGCAGCTGTTGTCAAAGGAGTTTGGGATAAAACCGAAACGAGCGATAACTTGGAGATTTTTACAAAAAAACTCCCTTATTCTTTAAAGCCTCAAGCCACCCCCAAAGGAATTGCCCTTCCCTTAGAGACGTACAAAAGCGAAATGAATCTGATCGTTTTAAATGGAAAGGACGCCTTTGTCACGATTCCCGGCGAGCTCAGTTGCGTATACGACAAAAAGTTAAAAGAAGCTGGAAAAGCCATGGGCTACAGCCACGTCTCTATTTTTGGCTTAACCAATGATGCACATGGGTATATCATTCTCCCCGAGTCTTGGAGGAATAAAACCTTTGAGTCACGCCTCTCCTTCGGCGGCGAGAACTACGGAGACGAAACTGAGAAAAGAGCTCTCTCCCTCCTAGAAAGTCAAAGGCCAGGTATAAATTAAGTTTGCTACAAAATCGAGAGGTGGGATAACCTCGGATTCTTTTTATGGGAGGAATATGTCAAGTGTAGTGGGTGGTGATCGAAAATTGCAGAATCGGGCAGTCATGGGTGTTTTGCTCATGATTATTGGGCTTGCCCTCTATCCCCTTTCTGATGCGTTTGTCAAACACCTGATGGGCACCTATTCAGTCCAGCAAACCACCTTTTTAAGGGCCATTACAAGGCTGGCGCCTTTGTTAATTGCGACCTATTTTCAAGGAGGACCAAGGGCAGTATTAGGAACAAAGCATCCCAAGAAACACTTTTTCCGTCTTGGGGTAAATCTTATTTACACCTATGCCTTCATGTATGCGTTTTCAGTGGGATCTTTAACGACGATTTACACTCTGAGTTACACTTCCCCTTTCTTTATGATTTTGCTAAGTGCTCTGATGCTCAAAGAACCGGTTAGCAAAGAAAAATGGATGGCTGTTGCGGTAGGAATGATGGGGGTGGCCATTGCTATGCGCCCAGGTTCAAGTGTCTTTGAAATAGCGGCAATTATTGTTCTAGTGGGAACCTTTTTGGGAGCGCTTAACAAAATTCTCATGCGCCGCCTTGCAGAGACAGAACACAGTCTTGCTATTGCCATTTATCCAAATATTCTCATGATTCTCGTGACATTCCCCTTCTTAATTATGACATGGAAAGCAATGCCTTGGACCCATTGGGGGCTTTTTGCCATTGTGGGATCGATCACTGCTATGGGCCAATATTGTATTGCTCAAGCACTCCGCTTTGCACAAGCTTCCACCCTTGCCCCTATTGACTATTCCTCTTTCTTTTGGGTGGTCGCCCTCGATTTCATCTGGTGGCATAAATCACCCGATGCTTTCACCATCATAGGCGCTAGCATCATCGTGGGTAGCAACCTCTACATCCTCTATCGCACAAGACGGGAAGAAGCCCTCAAGAAAAAAGCCGCTGCTGCTGCTGTCCCTAATTAAGCAGAGTAATCCCTTATCACAGAGTGAAGAATAAAAGAAGATCGGTTACGCATACGGTTACGGGGACTCAAAGCAATGACCCTCTTCCGTAACCGTATGCGTAACCGTATGCGTAACCGATCTTCTCTTCTTCTCTCTTCTTCTCTCTTCTTCTCTCTTCTTCTTTCTTCTTCTTTCTTTTTGGGGTTCTTGCTATAAAAGGATTTTTGGGAGGGGTGCTATGAGAAGGATGAATGTTTATCGACGGGAAGATATTGACGGATATGCTGAGCTAGAAGAGCTTGCTCTAGACTTTATCTGGATGTGGAACCAAAATCATGCGGCAAAAAAAGTTTGGGAGCAACTCGACCCAGAACTCTGGAACCTTTCCCGTAATGCTTGGGTGGTTTTACAATCGGTATCGAAAGAAAAAATTGAAAAAGCCCTTTCCGATAATAATTTTCGCAAATTTGTCGATGATCTGCTAAAAGCTAATCGAGAAGAAACAAACGCTCCATCCTGGTTTCAAAAAAAATATCCCAAATCTCCTTTGTCATGTGTTGCCTACTTCAGCATGGAATTTATGCTCAGCGAAGCTTTGCCCATCTATTCGGGAGGACTTGGCAATGTGGCTGGTGATCAGTTAAAAGCTGCAAGTGACCTGGGAATGCCGATTGTGGGCATTGGACTTCTTTATCAACAAGGGTATTTTCGCCAAATAATAGATAAAGAGGGCGCGCAACATGCTCTTTATCCCTACAATGACCCGGGACAGCTGCCAATCACTCCTTTGCGCAAAGCAAATGGAGAATGGTTAAGACTTGAAATATCTCTTCCGGGATGGTCTCTTTGGCTCCGAGCATGGGAAGTAAAGGTGGGAAAGATCAGGCTCTTTTTGTTAGATAGCAATGATGCCATTAACCTTCCGATTTATCGAGGTATCACAAGTGAGCTTTATGGAGGGGATAAAGATCTGCGTATTAAACAAGAGTTGATTTTAGGTATTGGAGGTTGGCGCCTGCTTGAGGCTTTAGGAATGCGGCCGCAAGTATGCCATTTAAACGAAGGGCATGCGGCGTTTGTTATCTTAGAGCGATGCAAAACTTTTATGAAAGAAACAAAAGTGCCCTTTGAAGTGGCCTTAAGTGCAACCAGGCCAGGTAACTTATTTACAACGCATACTGCGGTTCCCGCAGGCTTTGATCTTTTTTCACCCATGTTTATTGAGCAGTATTTAGGCAAGTATGCAAAAAATGAACTTGGTCTTGAACTAAATGATCTGCTCGCTTTAGGTAGATTAAACCCGTCTGACAACTCTGAGAATTTTAATATGGCATACCTTGCTATGCGCGGCAGCGGGTCTGTCAATGCTGTAAGTAAGCTTCATGGAAAAGTCAGCAGAAAAATTTTTGATTCTCTTTTTCCTCGGTGGCCAGAAGATGAGGTCCCCATAGGCTCAGTCACTAATGGGGTGCATATGCCCAGCTGGAATTGCGTTAATGCAAGTGAACTTTGGAAAACGTCCTGTGGGAGTTGCAGATTTTTAGGAACAGAATCCTTAGAAGAGGATTTTAGAAAAGTTCCCGACCAAAAAATTTGGAAAATGAGAAATGAGGGGAGAAAATTGCTCATCGATTACGCGAGAGCCAGGCTAGTTAAGATGATGGAAGCTAGAGGTGAACCTCCTGAAGATATTGAAAAAGCAAGACACGTCTTTGACCCTAATACTTTAACACTGGGATTTGCTAGGCGTTTTGCCACTTATAAAAGACCAAACATGCTCTTACACGATAAAGAGAGGTTCCTGAAAATTTTAACGAATTCCCAAAGACCCGTGCAACTCATGATCTCTGGGAAAGCGCATCCTGCAGATAAGCCGGGACAAGCGATGATTAAAGAGTGGATGGAATTTGTCTGGTCTAAGCCCGAAGTTAGATCCCATGTGATTTTTTTAAGCGATTATGACATGCGTGTAACACAATACCTTGTTACGGGAGTAGATTTGTGGGTTAATACTCCCAGACGCCCCTGGGAAGCCTGCGGGACAAGCGGCATGAAGGTGCTCGGCAATGGGGGGCTAAATCTTTCTGAACTTGACGGCTGGTGGGCAGAGGCTTACTGCCCGGAGGTCGGCTGGGCTCTCGGCGATGGGAAAGAGCGCGGGGAAGATCTTGCATGGGATGCACAGGAAGCCTACGCTTTATATGATCTTTTAGAACAAAAAATTGTTCCAGAATTTTACACACGCAATAACGAGGGAATTCCCACTGCATGGATAGCAAAGGTAAGAGAAAGCATGGCGAGGCTCTCCCCTCTTTTTTCTGCAGACCGAACTGTACGTGAATATGCCGAAAAATACTATCTGCCCGCGTGTGATAAATTTTTAAAACGCTCTGCAAATAATGGCGCACTTGCAAAAAAACTGATTGAAAATAAGCATTTGTTAGACAATAATTGGGCTCTGCTTCGTTTTGGAGAGATCAGAGCAGAAACAAGTAAAGATCAACACTATTTCGAAATTCAAGTCTATCTAGACAGTATTGATCCTATGTTAGTAAAGCTCGAACTTTTCTCTCCAGATGGTGCACAAGAAATGAAAATGGAAAAGCAGCTTGAAGGAACGCCAGGCATGTACATATACAAGACCACAGTGCCTAGTAAATACCCCAAAGAGCAATACACACCACGCATTGTTTCAAATCTGGAAGATGCGTGTGTGCCGCTAGAGGTGGCCAATATACTATGGCAGAGATAGGAAAAAAATTAAGATCGGGCACGCACGCGGGCACGGGCACGGGCACGAAAGAGGGAAGTGCTTAAGCTCTCTTCTCTTTCCGGATTTCGTGCCCGTGCCCGTGCCCGCGTGCGTGCCCGATCTTCTTCTTCTTCATTCTTAAAAAAGGAATAACATGTTTAAGTCAGCACAACATTATCGCACATTTTTGACAGTGCTACTCACCTACACTCTTGATCTGGTGGGCTTCTCTATTGTGTTTCCGGTTTTGGCTCCCCTCCTTTTAAATCCGCAGCTCCATTTTTTTGCTCCCGATATTCTGCTTGGAGAAAGAACAACGATCTTGGGTCTTCTGTTTGCTATTTTTGGGATTGCTCAATTTATTGGAGCGCCTATTGCGGGAGTATTAGCGGACCACTACGGAAGACATAAAACATTTCTAGCCACGGTAGGATTAAGTGTCGTGGGATATGGGATCATGGCGTTTGCCGTTTATGCCCAATCTTTAAGCCTCATATTTGTGGGAAGGATAGTCACAGGATTTTGCTCAGGTAATGTTGGACTTGCGCAATCTGCAACAGCAGATTTAACAGATGCAAAACACCGAGGAAAAGCTTTTGGAATATTACTTGGAGTCGGCGGCCTTGGATTTGTCGTAGGACCCTGGTTTGGAGGAAAACTTGCCAATCCCGATTGGCTTTTTGGCTCTGGAGCTTTTATCTTCGCAGCCGTTGCAGCAATGATTAACTTCATCACATTGTATTTTTTTTATGTTGAAACATGGAAAAGGAATGCTGCGCACGCGAAGGTCAGCCTCTTTGGGACTTTTAAAGACATGCGGATTGTTTTTCACCACAAAATACTCAGAACTATCCTCATTGCTTCCCTCCTCTTTTTTATTGGGTGGGCATTTCTGGTGATCTTTTCCCCCACTTATCTCGTGCAACGATTCTCTCTTGGTGCCGATAAAATTGGCGATATTTATGCCTATTTTGCTATTTGGTGGATGTTTGTAACGATGTATTTGAACAAAGAACTCGTAGCCAAATTTTCCTTACGACACCTCATTGCCGCGGGAGCAATCATTGCATCTGTTTTCCTCGTTGTCTTTGTTTTAGCAGAGCAGATGTGGTGGTACTGGATCATCATCCCCATACTGGTAGGAGGGGGAGGATTTGCCTGGGTGAACTTTGGAACCCTTCTTTCCCTTAAAACATCAGACGACATGCAAGGAAGAGCTATGGGCGTTAGCGGCTCAATGTGGTCCCTCGGACAAATTATAGCACCCCTTGTGGCAGGCCCCCTTGCCGGCTGGAATATGTACGCGCCTCTTTTGCTGGGAGCTATCGTCATATTCCTCTCTTTTGTTTACTTTGTTACTCAATACAAAGAAATCAACTAGATTAAAAATATGCAGATTGAGTATAGGGAGGCAATGGAGGTAACCTTATGTACGTATTTCACCCGTTATTATTCCCCGTAATTTCTCTTGTTGCAGGGATACTAGTTTTAATATTCCCAACAATTTTGAACTACATCGTAGCCATCTACTTAATTGTTTTAGGCATTGTCGGCATTGCCGGAGGCTTGATGTGAGAAACACATCACTTATTCTGTTTAGCATCGCTGCGCTCACGTGCAGCGATCTTGCGGCGTGGCAAAGGCAATCAAAAATCGATTGCCAAAATAAGAAAAAAGCTTGCGAGCAAGCTGTTGATAATTGCGAAAAGCAAATATCAAAAAGAGATGAATCCAACTTCGCCGCTTCTTTAAACTCAGTCAATCGCGCCAAGTTCTATAAATTTACCCCCGAGCAAAAGAAAAGAGCCATGAACGCTGCTGACAACAACCGGATGACCCCCAACGAAGCCGTCAGCAAAATCTAACTAATGGGCACCAAAAAGGAAGTATCGATAAAGAAGCTCCCTGGACAGCAATGGGTCTACGATAAGATTCAGGAACAGTCATACAATAGGATCCTTTTGTGAACCTACGATATTACCGTTTCCACCAAAAAAGAAAAAGCCATTTTAATGGCCGTGGCCGCCGCCGCCGTGTCCACCGCCGCCGTGTCCACCGCCGCCATGGCCTCCGCCACCGTGGCCTCCGCCGTGGTCATGCCCACCATGATTGTTCCAGTTGCCGTTATTATTATGGTGCCAATTGTTGTAATCACCTTCATTGTCAAACCAGTAACCTGAATACCAACCTGGACCTATCCAAATCACAGTGCTATCATCTTCATACTCAGGACTCACTTGATATTCAGTTTCGTCATCATCATAGTCTTGAGCAGAAACAACACCTAGAGAACAAAACGCAAAACCTAACAGAAAATAAATCGGCTTCATACACCCTCCTTGATTAACTTTCCAGTTACCATAGAACTTTTTTTTGGTCAAAATAAAATATCTATATATACTTATACAAGAGCTCTTATCACAATAACCCGCGGCATTCAGCTTGAAGAAGAGCAAACGAGAGGAATGGATCACGGAGATAGGCATGGATCCCGTCAACTTCGATATAGCCCTTAACGAAGGCATCTTTGATTTGCTGTTTAGTCAGAAAAATCTGCTTCTTGATGGCTTCAGCTTCGTCTTGCTTCGTTTCCTTTCTTTTTTTACAAAGGCAGTAATAAACTGGGATAATACTTTCTAGGACCCCTGAGTCGGGGGCCATATCTCCAATGAAAATGAGAGTATCCGTCAAGTAGCCGGTTTCTTCTTCGAGCTCTCTTTTGGCTACAGCTTCACTCGTTTCCCCTTTTTCAGCTCCACCCCTGGGCAATTCGATCTCCCAACTGCGGGTGGCGTGGCGGAAGTTGAGGTTTAAAGCAATTTTTTTATTAGGCATCACAGGCAGGATAGCAACACCTGCCCCTCCATCGATTGCATATTTCCAAATAAGACGCCCGTAAGTACCCTTTGAATTTGAGGGGAAAATGACAGGATCGCGCACCCACATCCAATATTGGTCCTCAGCCACAACGCCTGTGCGGCTCCATTCTTTTGCTTGAGTTAAAGGGATCCCTTTTTTAAGGAGTCTCTCACAACATTCTTTTTCAATAGCCTCTACTTTTTGAGGATCTTTGACAATTTCAATTTCCCCTTTTTCATGGGAACCTAATAATAAAAGCAGACTTGTGAATATTAACATAAATCTTTATACTCCTTTTCGCGAGCCAGGAGAATAGCATGTTCACAAGACACCTTTCAACTTTATTAATTTTTACTATATCCCTATTTTCAGATAACTATTACGTCTATCAAGGAAAAAACAGTGAAACTACAGTCATGTTTCATGGATTTGGAGGGGACTATACCATAGCTGATAGGTTACGAGGCAATTTAGACGACACCCTGATCAGCTTTGATTTCCCTGATGCTGGAATTGTTGAAGGAGAAACCGATCCCCAAGACACTACTTTTGGGAGCTTAAGCGAACTCAAACCCGCTGTGGATGTTTTAAAAAGATGTGTGCTTGAAGAAAAAAGAAATAAGATCAACCTTTATGGATATTCTGCAGGGGGAGGAGCGGTCATAAATACCCTCGCTGCACTTCATAGCGACCAAGATATCGGATTAAATAAGACTGAAAAGAGATTAATTTTAGAGGCGATACAAAGGGGGCACGTGATCCTCGATGTCCCCTTAAAATCTCTGGAAGAGGTTATCGCCTTTAGAGGCGCTAACCCCGATCTTGAAGTGATTGCACAAAGATACCGAGAAAATGGGATGCGCCCCATCGATTCTATCGCACGCTTAAAAAATTTACCTCTAAACGTCGTCGTCCATTTCCAGATGCCCGATGAAATATTATCGAATAAAGACGATCAGCTTTTCATCAATAATCTCAAAAAAACCAATCCGGGCCATACCTATGCAATCATTGGAAAGGGTGAAGGTCATACTGGGCATCACAGCGCCCTTTGGAAATATTACAAAGAAAAAATATCGATCGCCGCCTCTTGTGAAACATCCCTTATCGATGAGCCCATTACCATTGAAGTGAAAGGATTAAAACCTCTAGAAGAAGTTCAGCTTACCGCCCAAATGAAAGATGATGAGGGAGATACTTGGGAGGCCTCAGGCTTCTACCTCGCTGACGCTCACGGAGAAATTCGCCTAGACAAACAAGCCTCCATCAAAGGATCCTACATAGGGACAGATCCCATGGGTCTTTTCTGGTCGATGAAGACAACTAGCCCGAAAACATTTTCCAGCAAGGACGATGAGCTCCACATCGATCTAAAACTTCTTCGGAATAACACCATTATCGCCACCCAAAAACTCACCAGGCTAAAGAGATCCCCCGATGTCCAAAGGATTGAAGTTAATGAGAACGGGATTGTGGGAGTTCTTTTTCTTCCTCCCTCTGAAAAACCCTTACCCACCATCATTACCCTTTCCGGTGCAAGCGGGGGTTTTAGCGAATCGAGATCGAAACTTCTCGCCTCCCACGGATTTGCCGTTTTTGCGCTAGGTTACTTTAGAGCTGAAGGGCTTCCCCCCAATCTTGAAAATATCCCTCTAGAGTATTTTGAAAAATCGATCGCCTATCTTAAATCCAATCCCAAAATTGGTTCCATAGGTCTCTATGGAGTATCTCGTGGAGCTGAGCTCTCTCTTATCCTCGGCACGATGTTTCCACAGGCGATTAAGGCGATTGCTGCAGTATCCCCTAGCAGCGTCATTTATAGCGTTCCCGGCTCGACAACTCCCGCCTGGACATTTAGAGGCAAGCCCGTAGGCAGTTTTTTGGCCATCTCAGAGGCGCAAGCTAAATCAGGAGCAGGCAAAACCCCCGACTCTCCTATCTCTACCATTTCTCTTTTTTTAAAAGGGATGCAAAATAAACAGGCCTTCGAAAAAGCGATCATTCCCGTAGAGAAAATCACCTGCCCGCTATTACTTATCTCCGGAGGGGCTGACCAAATGTGGCCTTCCACCCTGTTTGCAAGACAAATTAAAGGGCGTCTCAAAGAAAAACATTCGAAAATACGCTGCATCCACCTTGACTATGCGAGGGCCGGCCACCAGATTAACATCCCCTACCTGCCCTCATCTCCTCTCTTCTTCCACCCCACCGCCAACCTCTGGTTCTCCATGGGCGGCACCCCCCAAGAAGACGAGCACGCCTCGCGCGACTCCTGGGAAAAGCTGATCGCCTTTTTCCACACCCACTTAGGGATCGTCAATGTAGATCCGCATTCACTATCCAATACCGCAAATTGGGGCAATTTGCGTAAACGATATCTCGTACCTCAGCAAAGGAAACCCCCTGATTGCCGCTCAGGCCCACTTCGAGCCTTTCGAGCTCGGGGAACGCTTGCCTACGTAAAATATCCAAAGAAGCAGCATTACTTATCCTGATCTCTTTGACGTTTTTGCGTACCTCAAGAGGGAGGGTCAATAAAGAGAGAAGTTGTCTTTCATCAAAATTAAGATAAAATTCTAAATCGTTTAATTTTTGTAGATAACGTTCTAAAGGTGCTAAGTCAACGTAATTAGGATCTTCCTGAAGAAATACTGCTTCTGCCGTCTCCAGTAATTCCGAAGTAAATTTGGTGGTATGTTTCATCCGAGCACCACCATCATTATCAAGGTCAAGGTTACGATGAGATCTAACGCAGTGAATTCTAAGATCATCTCGGGCTAGATCATAATTCACTCCAGGAAAAATTCTGAGGTAGGCTTCTTTTATATTTCCAGTGGCGCGTATAGCATTTAAGATATCCTGATCAATTGTAGCGCTAAGAAGATCGACTGTCCCGAGATTCGGAAGGAGGGCAAAAAATCCATGAAGAGTAAGGGGAGTGATTGTGCCAACAGAGAGATTGAGCGAGGTAATTTGCCTCCGAGTCTCCTCCGGCAGTGTTCTAAACTTTTCCAATTCTCGATTAGTATCCTCATCAGTCCATCTATCAAGATCATAACTTGGGCCAATTGTGATTTTTCTTATGTCCTTCATGTAGTGCAAGGGGATGCCGCTAAAGTCATTCTCGTGAGACTCTGGACTCACAATCTCCCTAACTTTCTCTAACTGAGCTAAATTAACTAACTTATCAAGCAATACTATTTCAAGGGGCCTTCCCTGAAAGCCCTGTAGAAAAATATTAAAAGCAGCGACAGAGATATGGTGATGCCATAAACTAAGCCGAAGATCGATCGTTCTTAAACTCACACATTGCGCAGCGGCTACTAAACCCTGATCATTATCATGACAGTCAAGATAGGTCAGACTAGCGCGGATTCCAGCAGGTATTCTTGCGAGCACTTCACTTGTATTCTCTAAACGCCACCAATACCTCTTTGGTTGCAGTTGTTGGAAGACTGCAGTTAGTTTTTCTAATTTCGCAGCGGAAAATTTGTTCTGTGTCAGATACCATGCGGCATAGTCTATAATTGTTTTGTAAAGCTCACGATTAGCTCTTTTCATTGAAGGAAGTTGTGGAAGGGAAAAATTGGAAAAGATCTCTTCGAGCAACTCGCTCGGAACCCCAGACATGTGCGGACAGGTTGACACCCAAGTTACAGGCCCTATTCGATCATATAGCTCTCCCGGAAGCCTGGGCTGCTGTTGAGCACTGCTCCCTGCGGGTATAAGAGCTGATGATGGCGCATCTACCGACATGATTACTACCCTCCAATTTAATATTTTTACTAAAACTATATTATATCATAACATTATCTTTTAATTAAACTAAATATTGAATTAAAATTATTTTTATTATATAAAGAAAGATTAAAGTAAAAAATATATAACGCTCTAAGGGATCGTCAAATAATAAATTAAAGCATTTGGTGGTCTTAGGGTGGCTCAGATTTGAAGAATCGCGACGAGGGAGATATTAATTCAATACCTTCGAGGAGCGATCCTTCAAAGATGGGCTGCCATAATGGCCGCAAAATACTTTAAGTTATTGTTTGACGATCCCTAAGCTATTGGATAATAATATGGCGTTTCTCAAGGCCAATATCGATTAACTCGTCCAAGGCTTTATTAATGGACTTGTGCATTATCTTGGCTGCTTTTGCTACATAATAATGTCTTTCTCTGGTCGTTCTATATGCAATATTGCCTTTGAATTGTTCCTTTTTTACAGGCTCAGGTATAGGTTGATTATTTTCCAAATATAAAATTATAGCGGCTTCAATGGCTTCCTTAATATTTTTCATTCCTTCTTCTATACTTTCTGCATCCGTGCAAATGCCTGGTAATTCATTTACACGAATAATATAAAAGTGCTTCCCTTTTTCATTTTCTTGCTCAATGGTATAGGACCAATTGAGTTTTAGATAATAATTTATATTTTTTTTAGTAACCATGTTCTTTTAAAACCTCTCTTAAAGCATCCTCATAAGTGACGTTTTTCCCATCTAAAATCTTATCTATTAGCTTTTGAAGCTTGCTCATAATGTAATGATAGCAAAAATGATATCATGAGTCAACCTGTACATATATTATTCAGCAGCTCCCGCTAGGCGCGGGAGCTGCTGAATAAAAATAATTTAAAAAATTATCGCTGTAATTTTAAAAAAGCAATTCCATCCCGGTTTAGCCAGGCCCCACCATAAGGCAATCAGGCAAGTTGATTTTTCTTGGCTGAACTATACTTGGTATTTTGGAAAAAATATCCCGGACAAGGCTTAGCA
>JABDAY010000012.1 GCA_013288895.1 Chlamydiota bacterium
ATCGCGTGCTCGGAGGCTAGCTGTGTGTCTACACAGCGTCGCCCCGTGCTGCAATTTCTCTGTGCGATATGAAGCCGCCGGCTGCTCGTTGCGCTCATCCCGCTCCTTGCGTCGCGGGTCCCTTTCGCGTCGTCTCGCAGACAATCTTTTTCTAAGAGAACTGAGCCTTTTCAAAAGCCACGCAAGCAGTAACTGAATTTTCTTGAACAATTAAGCGTTCCGTTTCATCTCCCGCTGCCTACGCAGCGGGAGATGAAACGTGAGGGCAGCCGCCATAAATGGCCGGCGCGCCATCCACCACGAGCAGTTATATTTCATTTAAACCCATGGTGAATAGCATGGGCAGGATAAATCTATCTATCTTTGCGTTATAATTAAATTAATTGCCTCTCTACCATCAAGAACAATTTCTATAAGTAAAACATTTCTCAAATTATCCACACTATCAGAAGTGCTAGATCGGTTAGCTGAGGCCCGAATCCTCATGCTCCCTTCCTCATCTCTATAAAAATTAGAAGCACTCACAAGTTCCCTTGTGCGATTGATCGTACGGATCCCTTGTATACGTGTTTCGCTAAGACCCGGAACATCTTGCCATACTCGTGGTCCTACTACATTAATTCTCCCTGACATATTTATATCCTTGTTAATTTTTTAAAATACCATAATTATACTATAATAATTAGAATTAAAATTCAACAAAAAAACAAAAACCCGTGTTAAATGCATATTAGGAAGTGCACAGGTAATCCTTAACCCTTATGGGGTTATACAAATTCCATGCAATAATGATTCGTTACTCAGGTTTCTTAAAAAAATATTTACACAATAGAGAACAGATTAAAATAATAATTTACAAATGTAGACATTAACCCAACTCCACAAACTTATGTCTTGCTGCTTTTAAAACTTGCAATGCCTCATCCAGAAAAAACTCCCAGTGATCTTGTTTTGGATAAGAATAAAATTGAATGAGAATCTGATTTGTTTCGTCGGAAATTTCAGCCCACTGGACGTTGTTATAAAAAACTTCAGCAACAAGTCTTTCTCTATCCGGAAGGCTGGCAATGGTGATAGTAAATTTATCTGGCCATTGAGGCTCTAGAAATCCTAAAAATTCGCCAGCTTCAGTATAGCGTGCCCCTCCCGCGCCAGGGGCATAAATATCTACTATTTTTCCAAATCTATGCAGTTCCGCTTTAATTGTTTTCTTTCCCGGGTGATTTATTAATTTTTCCAAGATTTCTTTAGCCTTCTCATTTACTTGCTCGGGCGTTTCAGCAAGATATGCATTTTTTTCTCGCAACCTTTCATTTGCCTGAAATAGTGCTCCTAGTGCTTCATCAAGAGGAAATTCCCAGTACTTCTTGGAAGGATGAAAATAAAGCTGTAAGATAAATCTGTCGTCCTTATAAGCAATTTCGGCTAATTGAGTATTATCATAGTAAATTTCCCCAACAGAACTTTCTTTATCAAAGTAATTCACAATATTTATTTTGAATTTGTTCATATTATGGCTCCAAAAACCCTATCATTTCTCCAGTGAGACTATACCGTACGCCTCCAATACCAGGCGCTTGTATATCAACCGTATCACCAAGACGTTTTGTATTTGTAATTACAGCCGTTCTGTCTGGATGATTTAAAATGCTCTCTAATATTTTCTGGCCTTGTTCATTTATTTTTTCAGCATTTCCAACAGGTCTTTGGAAAACACTATTAGGTCTATAGCTATGTTTCACCAATGCTCTTCCCGCTTTTGTAAGTTTTGCTCTATCTATGGCCTTCCCTGCATCCAATAACTTTTCTAAAGTAAAAGACCCACTTAAGGTGCTGGGCAGAGGGATTATTCCAAGTACAAAATTGTTTCTAATGCCATTAACCTTTGCTTCAGGGATGTAGAGATCTGCCATATCTGTGTCGAAGACTTGATCAATTTTTTGATGGGCGGCAGCAACCAAAATCTCATGAGTTTCTATAGGATTTTTTAAAAAACCATCCGTGTTAGGCAAGACAAAATCTCCAACTTTATAAGCCTCTTGAAGTAATTGAGGGAAAACACTTGTGAGCTCTGAAATACCCTCCAGGATTCCATGAGCCAAATGAGACTCAACCTTAACGTTTGCTTGTGGACAAGAAAAAAAGGACGTAGTGGATAACAAAAGTAAGCAGTGAATAAATAGTCTAACGAAATACATCACGACAGCCTATCACGCTGGATCCTTATATTTCTACAATTTCTTTATCCTATCCTTCTTGAGTTAAGTTCAGCTTCCATAGCTTAGAAATTGCACAGAAAAATATTTTCTGCTGAAAGAGCTTTCAAGACTCTCTTTTTTTCCTTTTAAAAATTAATAATATCTTGACGTTATCTCATAGAGAGATTAGAGTTTATTTCCAAAAACAGGAGATATTATGACAGCACCCGCAAGTGAAGTACAGTCAGCTCAAGCTCGGGCAGATTTAGTAGTCCAACATAATGAACAAGAAGCTAAAGCTAAAACAATCGGTACATTATGGGCAGTGGATGAATTCCCAAGTATAGAAAGATACTTACCAAAAGGAAGGCGGGTGGGTTGTGGATACAGCCTAGAACATTCTACTTTTGTTTGGCCCACCCGAATTTGGGGAGGTGACTGGTCCGTATGCACAAATCCCCGATTTTCTGCTCTGCAGGAGAAGCTCGACTTCAATTGGCCCGCAGAAACAAGCGCATCAGATCGTTACCGAGAGATCGTGATGAGTGCAGCAATCAACAAATTGAACGAATTAATGGGAAACACACTAGAAGGAGTCCAAGGATTGGCATATAAGATTCAACGCATCGGTGGTTTTTATAGTCTCGGAGCTGCACGTGGAATCCAAGTTAATGTAGTCTCTGGTCCTCTTGGGAAATGGCTGGTGAAGGTATATTAAAATTTGCGCGAAGCGCTTTAGAGAGGTAATTGCAAAAGTCTATCTTAAACCACGAAGTGGTAATCAAATCGCGTAGCGATGGCAGTTGCTAGCCGGGGGTGACCAGCGGGAACCCCCGGAAAACGTTCACCCCCACATCAGAGCCGCGAACAGCGGCGACAGATGCAAAAAGAGTGTCGCCGCTGTTCGCGGCTCTGATGTGGGATGGGCATTTTCCGGGGGTTCCCGTTGGTCACCCCCGGCTAGCAACCGTAGCCGCATTCGCGGCAAAATTACCACTTCGTGGTCTAAGATAGACTTTTGCAATTACCTCTCCAGAGCGCTATCGCGCAAAGAAAGAAAGGTTTTGCAACTTGGGAACTTGGCGCCTTTGCGTTAATCCCCCTTGTTTGTCATTCAACGCTTGCTATATAGTGTTGTAAAACGATTTTACATTTATGCGATCTCATCAAGAAATTTTGAATCCGCGTCAGCAAGAGGCTGTGAACCATGTTGAGGGGCCAGTGCTGGTGCTGGCAGGCGCTGGGTCGGGTAAGACGAGGGTGGTGACTTTTCGGATTGCTCATCTATTGGATATGGGGGTGCCGGCGAGCGAAATTCTGGCGGTGACGTTTACCAATAAAGCTGCTGAGGAGATGCGCCATAGAATTCATAAGATGGCGGGGGTTTATGTCCTGACCTGCACTTTTCATAGTTTGTGCGCGCGCATTTTAAGGGAATCGATTACGGCTCTTGGCTATACCAAAGATTTTGTGATTTACGATGCCGACGATAGTGAGAAGCTTCTAAAAGAGTGCTTTTCAGGCGAAAAAGCCGAGTTAAAAACCATCAAGTTTGAAATTTCCCAAGCTAAGAATAATCTGACTGAGATCACTGATGACCCTATAACAAGGGAGGTCTACAAGCTCTATCAGGAAAAACTCAAAGCTTATAACGCTGTTGATTTCGATGATTTGCTCTTTTTAACAGTGCGGCTTTTTAAAGAGCATCCCGACATTTTAGAAAGTTACCAAAAACGGTTTTCCTTTATTCTCATAGACGAATATCAAGATACCAACGCTGCCCAATATACACTCATCAAGCTCCTTGCAAATCATAACAACGTCTTTGCGGTCGGCGACCCTGACCAATCGATCTACTCGTGGCGTGGGGCCAATATTCAAAACATCTTAAATTTTGAAAAAGACTATCCGGGGGCAAAGATTATTCCCCTTGAACAAAACTATCGGAGCACTAACACCATCTTAAGAGCTGCAAATGCCTTAATCTCGCGCAATATTGGAAGAAAAGAAAAAGATCTTTGGAGCGAACTTGGCAATGGGGAAAAAATCGGCTTTTATATCTGTGATCATGAAAAGCAAGAAGCTGAGTTTGTGGTAAAACGGATTAAGCACCACCAGATCCCCTTAAAAGAGTGCGCTATTTTTTATAGGACGAACTTCCAATCTAGGGTTTTTGAGGATGCTTTATTAAAAGAGGGGACCCCTTATACCATCATTGGAGGGCTTTCTTTCTATCAAAGAAAAGAAATCAAAGACATTTTAGCCTACTTAAGGATGCTTGTGGGGGGCTTTGATTTTCTCGCCTTTGCTAGGTCGATCAATCTTCCTAAAAGGGGAATTGGCCCGTCGAGTTTAGAAAAAATCCAAAAAGCCTCTGAAGAGAATAACATCGATATTTTTACAGCTGCCTCAGAGATCCCCCTCTCTTTACCTCCAAAAGCAAAAGCAGGTTTGCAGGAATACGTTGAGCTGATCTTGCGCCTTCGAAGGATGAAAGATCTTCCTCTACATGAGCTCATCGAAAAACTTTTGGAAGAATCACGATACCTTGAGTATTTGAAAGAAGACCCTGAAACCTGCGCAGAGAGGAGGGAAAACCTCCAGGAACTCGTTTCAAAAGCTGCAGAAACCGAAAATGTTACCCTCACCTCTTTTTTAGAGGAGCTTACTCTCAAGGGATCGACTGATGTCATTGTGGGAGAAACGGTCAATTTAATGACCTTCCACCATGGCAAAGGGCTAGAATTCAAACTCGTCTTTCTAGTGGGGATGGAAGAAGACCTTTTTCCCCATATGAATTCCATCGATAGTCCAGAGGGACTCGAAGAGGAAAGGAGGCTCTGTTACGTAGGAATGACAAGGGCGAAAGAATACTTGTATCTTACAGCTTCTAGAGTCCGTTTTTTATGGGGCGGCCTGCGGAGGATGCGCCCGTCCCGATTTCTCTCTGAAATTCCAGCTGAGTTTCTCCAAGCTTATCATTACACAAATCATAGTGGGACAAGCGAAGAATTCAGTGTTGGAGACACTGTGCAGCATAGAGATTTTGGAGCGGGAGAAATTCTTAAAGTCTATAATACCTCGCTTGGTACCACCTATGACATCTATTTCGAGAGTGCAAATACTACACGCTCTCTTGTTGCAAAGTTCGCCAAGCTGACAAAACACGATTAACGCTGATCCACGATTTCCAATATTTATCCCGTAGGCGAAGCCCCTTTAGATTAGGAACCCACTGAGGTGGATAAAGAATCTCGCTATGCGCCCAGGCGGGCCGCCAAAAATTGCCCGCAAGAGGACTTCTGCAGATCGTTACTGTTGGTAAGCCAAAACTAGAAGCCAAATGCCCAATACCTGAATCATTGCCAACCATATAACCCGATTCACAAACAAACTGGGCCATCTCCGCAAGATTGGGAAAATCCCTCCCCTCCGGCCACTCAGCCTTTTCTTTTGGACTCACACAAAATACTGGCTCATATCCCTCTTTCTTAAGTTTGTCTGCTAATTCGAGAAATTTTTCCCTCGGCCAGTTTTTCCCCGGCCTTGAACTTGTAGGGTGAATAACAACCCTTTTGGGGTATTTTCGCCCATCTTTCCCTATGATTCCATTATCTCTAACTGTCTCTTTTAGCTTTAAAATATCGCGACAATAAATATAGAGATTTGTCGCAAAAGGCTTATCCCCTTGAAATCTCCCCACTTCCCAATAAGGATAGTCATTTTTCAAAGTCGCGATAGGATTTAAAATTTTGAGGCTATCTCTAGGGCACTCCTCTAATACCCTGAGCATCCAGGGAGTTTTCTCATAAATGACGAAATAATGGTCATACTCCCCTACCTTTTCAGGAAAAGAAAAAATCGGCAAATGGGGGAAAAAACTCTGCAATCCAGTAAGGCTTGGATGAAACGTATCTACCTCATAACCATTGCGCTGCAGGTTATTAGATAGCACTAAAGCAATCAACCCATCCCCTAACCCCAAACAACTAAAAACGGCACATCTTTTACCTTTCATACTACTCATTATCGACAATTTATCATGAATCGGCTATTAAAATAATTATTATGAATATGTCGTTTAACCACTCTCTTAGGCCGACCATCGCAGAAGCGATGCAGCAGGCGTTCCATGTCCTGCAGATGCCTCTGGGGGATCTGCAGCAATGGCTCAACATGCAGATAGAGCAGAATCCGATTCTGGAATTTGAAGAGGAAGGGCGCGGAACCGGGACCCTTGAAGATGACGGGGTAAAAGAGCTTAATTTCGATGAATCTCATTATGATGCCTTAGAAGAAATAGAAGATCTATTGGGTGCAAACTCCCCTGAAGCGCCAGAAATCATCGCTAAAGTCTCTTTTTATGATTACATCATGTCTCAAATAAAAAATACTATCCCAGAAAAAGAACTCAAAGAGGCAGAGTTTCTTATCGAACATTTAGATGAAAGGGGCTTTTTAACTCTTAAACCTGAAGAGATCTCCAATAGAAAGCTCCTTGAAACTCTACGCCATCTAGATCCTCCAGGTATTTTTGCATTTGATCTTAAAGATTCTCTCCTCATACAGCTCCGCTTAAAAGGAAAAGAAAATAGCCTGGCCTACCAAATGATCGAAGAGGGGTTTGAAACCCTCATTCAAAACAAAATGGCAAGGCTGCAGAAAAAAATGGGATTCAAATCAAGCGAGCTTAGAGCCGCCATTCACGACATCTCCCTTCTCCAATTTGATCCCCTTTCCGAATATAAAAAAGAGGTTCCCATTCCCATTATCCCTGACATCGTTGTCTATAAAGAAGAAGAAAAATGGATCATTGAAATTGAAACAAACCTTATCCCAAAATTCCGTATTTGCCCACTTTACCTGGAAGCTTTGGATGAAGGTTCCCTTGAAAAAGAAGAGTGTGCCTTTATTAGAAAATATATTTCTTCAGCCAACTGGCTCCAGCATGTCCTCATAAGAAGAAAAAAAATGCTCCATCATTTAGCCCTCCTCCTCATCAAAACTCAAGAGCCCTTTTTAAATGGAACAACCGCCGCCCCAGCCCCCATGAATATGCATGAAATCGCAGAGAAAATTGATGTGCATGAATCGACAATCGCCCGCACCGTCTCCCAAAAATATATTCAATGCCCTTCAGGAATCCTCCCTCTCCGCTCGTTTTTCACCCCTAAAATTATTAAAACATCAGGAGAAGAAGTTTCTAACCAATACGTCAAAAACCTTCTCCGACAAATGATCCACGAAGAGGACAAAAAATACCCCCTCACAGACCAATCCCTCTGCACCAAAATCCAAAAACTCGGGATCCCCTGTTCCCGCCGTACCATCGCCAAGTACCGGCAAGCCCTCAAGCTTTTTCCCGCCTCTAAGCGGAAGAAGTGGATCTAAGAAACGCAAAACGCAAAACAAAAATCGCAAAACAGAAGAAATCTAGAAGTTTTTACGTCATTTTATAAATTATTTATTTTAAATAAAATAAATATTTACAGTTGCATTATATAATGAAATTTGATAAACTATTTGCATATAATAATCTAAATGGAGAATTTTATGTCTATTAAGCCTAATTATCCAAGAGCAATTGTCACATGTCTACCTGTTATTGGTCCTTTTGTTTCTCTGGCTGCCTCTGCGTGCGGCTGTTACATGAACTGGCGAACCGAATTAAACTCAAACACAAACTCTATGAAAAGAGAGCGGATTTATTCGATCTGTGGAATCGTCGGAGGTGTTTTAACTATTGCTCTTCTAGCTACTTTGATTATACTGCGTATTACTCCTACTTCTGCCGCGACGAACGCCCGCTATGTTATAATAGGCATTTCTTCAGCTCTAGTTCTCTACCGGCTTTATCAAGTATATACGCTTACCCAAGCTATTAACAAAAGAGAGGCTTTCATAGAACAGCAACCACCCATACGCCAAATAGCGCCATCGCATGTGGTTGAATCCGATGCAAACCCTTTCGCTTAAGCTATGACAAAACCCTAGTATTTTTGTCACAAGTTTGTCACAACAAAATAGCGACGATCGACGGTTATCCCTTCAGCTCTGAGCAGGCCTATATCAAGCAAATGTTTTAATTCTCGCTGCAAGGTTCTTTTGCTTGTCTCTGGGCAAAGTTCTTGATACTTTTTGATGGAGAGGCCTTCGGCTCCCGAGGCACATTCCAATGCAATTTTTTCCCTTTCTGAAAGATGGTGCTTTTGCCCAAGGATATCTATCTTCATGACTTGCTCTCCTCGATTGCTGTTTTTTCTTTATTGCGGCAGCAATTAAGAAGAATAAGCCTCGCTAACGCTCGGCAAAGAGGGGCTTAGCTTGATGCGTATGCGAGCAGCGGCGACACCCTTTTTGCCTCTGTCGCTGCTGCTCGCGGCTCTGAATGTAAATAATGACATGGCCCGTGGGTTCCCTTCGGTCACGCCACGGCTAGCAACTGTAGCCTCATTCGCGGCAAAATTACCGCTTCGCGGTTTACCTGGAAATAGCAAAAATTTATGGGTATTTCTTTAATTTTGCGTTTTTTGTTTTGCGTTTTGCGTTTCTTCAAAGTAGTTCACGTAGATCATGCGCCAGCGGAGGGATTTGTCTTTGGCTTGGTTGATGTAAGGGAGGATGTTTTCCCATTTTGAGAAGAGGGCGATCTCTTTGTCTGTGAGGCGGAGCATGATGGAGAGGGAGAGGTTTTTCTTGCACTCGGAAAAGGTTTTTTGATTTCTGATGAGCCGCACGAGCAGGTAAGTGAGGAAAACCCATGGAAGGAGTTTGAGATAGGGGATAAGACTTGCAAGTACTAACACTACAAAGAGGGTTGATTCCCAAGAATGTTGGAAGATGGGTCCAAAGAATCTGCGAAATTTGTTTTTGGAAGTATGGTAGGCGAGGATCTCTTCAAAGCGGGGTTCATCAAAAGCAAAACGGACTGCATGGACGGCTTCATGGGAAAGAATTTCCTCGGTTGAGTAGCCTAGGAGATTCTTTTTTTTGAGCTGTATTCGGGGAGTGTCGTCCTCAATCCAGGTAGCTGCGGCCTGCCAGAAGGGCAATTTTTTGTTATCGTAGAAAACATCGAGCCAGGTAGGTGCGGCATCAAAATCATTAAGAGCAACTGGGAGGCATTTTTTTGCTTTTACAACTCTAGCAAAAAAGGCTTCTTCTGTTTCTGAGGGGCCGGGAATCAGCCCTTCTTTATTTAGCTGCTGCAGATCCACTTTTCTTCCTAAAGGTATAAAATAAGACTACAAACCCCGTAATATGTAATACGCTCATGATTCCAAAAAAGAGGAGGATCTTATTGGTCTTTTTGCTAAGCATCATGAGTCTTTCCCGAGCCATCTTTTCAAATTGAGACTCATTTTCGAACCAAGTTCCCTGATAGGTATGGCGAGCCATGATTGCTTGGCTTTCCTTTGGAGCATTAAAATAATAAGCGGGGAAGATCATGTCGTGGTTGTCCCCCTTGTTTCCAAAGACTTTGAGAGCTTCACCAAGAACATAAAAGGTCCTGTGGGATACCCGGTTAATCACAGAATCTCGATCTTTGCCGGGATAATCTTTTTCAATCTGATCCCATCTTTCTATGAGCCATTCCATCGAATATAGGAGCACTGGGTGTGCTGGTCTTGATCCTAAAATATTATTCGTAGGCGACACAGAAGTGCTCAAAGATGTTTTATAAGGGACTTCTAATCCGCAATAAAGATCGTAGGCATTGTTGCAAGCATCGAAAGACTTCATGCATTTGACATCATGATCGACGTATACTCCCCCTTCTTGGAAAAGGATCTCATATCTCAAAAGATCAGATTTTTCCCCAAAATTATCAGATTTGTGGTAGCAATCTGCGAGCTTTAAAAAATTAAAATCCTTAATCATCATTTTCTTCATTGAAGGATGAGGCAAGGGACGATCTCTATCAGTCCAGAATTTCACTACCCAATCAGGATTCTTTGCAATCCATGAGCGGACATTTTCTACCGACTCACGAGGAAACTGTTTTGGTCCGATCCAAATAAAATGGAGAACTTTTGGAATCTTTTCTTTTTTAGGCACGGCAGTAAGAAGAGTGAGATTGTCTTCGTAAAGTTTCTTAAAATAACTCAAATTATTAAAGTCTTCTTTAGTCTTGACATATTCCCATGCGGGCAAATCTTTTCCCATCAGGGATTCAAAGTCACAGCAATTCTTTTTTGAATCATCGTCTTTTTGACACGACGCAAATGCGAAAGTTAATGCCAGCAATAAAATTGTTCTCATACCGCCCCTTTTTTACTTTTCAATACTTTTCTCTTTTAAGAGAAGACCGGGCACGCACGCGGGCACGGGCACGGGCACGAAAGAAAGAAGAGGTGAAGCATTCTTTTCTTTCCGGATTTCGTGCCCGTGCCCGTGCCCGCGTGCGTGCCCGGTTTTCTTCTTATTCTCCTTCTTTTTAACCGGGTGCCCATCGGACCAGGAATTAGCAAAATAATGCTTTGAGTAAATTGGTTTCAAGCCTGATTTTGCAAAAAAGAAAGCAGCGGGAAGAACAATATCATCCTCACCAAGCCCGTCGCTCAAGGCATCTGTTAGTGCAATATATGTGCGATGCATCGTAAGGGTTGTTCTCGAATGGGGATCCATTCCTGGAAATTGGGCTTCCAAAACATCCCATCTCGAATCAATCAGGTCGATCACTTTTTCAATAACTGGATGTCCGGGACGTGATCCTAAAACTCCAATTCCAGCAGTCACATTCAGTCCAACAAAAGGAGGATGAGGAGCTTCAAGCCCACAGAAAAAGTCAAAATAGGAACTAAGTGCGTCAAATTTCTTTAAGCAATTTGCATCATGATCAACATAGATCCCCCCTTCTTGAAACAAGATCTCAAAGCGTAAAACATCTGACTTCTCTCCATAATTTTGTGTCAGATCGTAACAACGCTTTAACTTCAAAAAGGGGAATTCTTCCGCATTTAAAACCTCCATACCCGGGCAGGGAGCAGCTCTATTATTGTCTGTCCAAAATTTAAACTTCCATGAAGGATGCATGTCGATCCACATTTTCACATTTCTTACAGATTCTTCAGGAAAAGGCTTTGGGCCCACCCAAATAAAATGAACCACCTTCGGAATTTTTTCTCCTCTGGGCCAATTTTCTAAACGAGAGGAATTTTTATCGAAGAGCTTTTTATAAGTTTTAAGAGCTAAGATATCCACTTCCTGCTGAACATGGCTCCAATGTTTTGTCCCTTTGCCCATGAGCTCATCAAAATCTTTCTTTTTAACAGGCATCCCAAAAAGAAAAAAAAGAATGGCGGAAAGGAGAACGGCGATCAACAAAGATTTTTTTTTCATGTGTACATAAATGTTTGACTCTGTAGATTATCTTGTTTTGACATTTTCTACAAACTATATGGAAGAAACTGAAAATTTTCTCTTATTGAACCATATCCCCGGTCTTGGCCCTGTCAAGGTCAATAAGCTCCTTTCCATTCATGGGAGCGCAAAAGAGATCTTAAAACATTTTACCCCTCTGGATAGTTGGAAAGAAGACCTTGCCCTTGTTAAAAAAGAAAAAATTGATCTGATCTCTATTCATGATCCTCGCTATCCCAAAATGTTAAAGGAACTGAGAGATCCCCCCTTCCTCTTATATGTAAAGGGGGCGCTGCCAAGTGAACAGACAGTGGGGATTGTAGGAACACGACATGCCACCCTTTATGGACAAGAAATGGCCGAGAGATTTGGAAGAGAGGTCGCGAGCCGCGGTTTTACAGTGATTAGCGGCCTTGCTAGAGGAATTGATACCTGCGCCCATAAAGGCGCTCTCCAGACCGGCCTAACCCTCGCCGTGCTCGGTTCTGGTCTGGCAAATATTTATCCCAGTGAAAATAAAACTCTCGCCTCTCAAATTTCTCTTATTTCAGAATTTCCCATGCAAACTCCTCCAGACAAATTCAATTTTCCCAAACGAAATCGCATTGTCAACGGCCTATCTAAGGGGATGCTTTTAATTGAGGCCCCCCTAAAAAGCGGAGCTATGATCACAATGGAGATGGCAGTTAATTCTAAAAAAAAGTGTTATGCTTTAAGCGGTAGAATTGACTCTCCAACGTTTGCCGGCAACCATTTTTTAATCAAAGAACAAAAAGCAAGGCTTGTCGAAAATCCCCAAGAGATGTTATCCCTGCTATACTCAGGAATAGATATGACATCCAAAAATGGAGAAAATTCGTTAAATTCGAATTTTGTTTTCACAGAAAATGAGAAAAGGATTATGCATTTGCTATCACAAGAAACCTCCGTTGAGGAGTTGGCCGTAAGAACAGAGTTCCCCATGGCGAAACTAAATTCTCTATTAATGGGACTTGTTTTAAAAAAGAAAGTCAGAGAATTTCCTGGGAAACAGTATAAAAGGATATTTTAATGGAAAAAGCGTTAATCATAGTGGAATCACCGGCAAAAATAAAAACGCTGAAAAAGTTTTTAGGCCCAAATTATCTATTTGAGTCATCGCTTGGCCATATCCGCGATCTTCCAAAAAAAGAATTCGGCATCGACGTAGAACACAATTTTGAACCGAAATATGTCACTCTTGAAGAAAAAAAAGAAGTGATCCAAAAATTGAAAAACGCTGCAAAGCTGGTAGATGTTGTCTACCTATCTCCTGACCCTGACCGGGAAGGGGAAGCTATTGCCTGGCATATCGCTTCTATTTTACCTCCCGGCACAAAAATCAAACGAACAACGTTTAATTCGATCACCAAAGATGCTGTGCTCGATGCTTTAAAACACCCGCGCGATATCGATCAGGCTCTGGTTGATGCTCAGCAAGCAAGACGCCTTCTAGATAGGATCGTCGGGTATAAAATATCCCCTATCCTCACTAGACGCGTACAAGGAGCAAAAAGCGGAGGCTTGTCTGCAGGAAGAGTCCAATCGGTTGCTTTAAAACTCGTTGTTGACAGAGAAAAGGAAATTCAAGCTTTTATCCCTGTAGAATATTGGAATATCGGCTCCATGCTCCAGTCAAAAAAAGAAGAAAACCCTTTCCGCGCCTACCTTTATTCTGTGGGAGGGAAAAAAGTCGAAAAAGAAAAAATTCCCGGCAAAGATATCTTTACCATCTCTGATGAAAAAACAGCAAAAGGGATTGTGGAGAAGCTAGAAAAGGCCACCTATAAGGTGGGGGAAATTGATAAAAAGGAAAAAAGGAGAAATCCCGTGCCTCCTTTCATCACTTCCTCATTGCAACAAGAAGCCAGCCGCCATTTTGGATTTTCTGCCTCTCGAACAATGGGAATTGCACAATCTCTTTATGAAGGGGTCTCCTTTGGCAATGAAGGGGCAGAGGGCTTGATCACCTATATGCGTACCGACTCTGTGAGAGTAGCTCCTGAAGCTTTAGAGGCTATTCGGGGACATATTCTGAAAACTTACGGAAAAGAATATATGCCTGAGACCGCGCGTCAGTTTATGTCTAAAAAAAGCGCGCAAGATGCCCATGAAGCGATTCGCCCCGCAAATTTAACCCTTCCCCCTGAAAAAATTAGAAACTATTTGGAGCCCGATCAATTTAAGCTTTACCAACTGATCTGGAGAAGATTCTTGGCCTGCCAGATGAATCCCGCTGTCTATGACACGGTCTCCTGCGATATCATCACCGATAAAGACATGATTCTTAGAGCTACCGGTTCTGTGATTAAGTTCCCAGGTTTTCTGGCAGCCTATGAAGAAAAACACGACACAAGCGAGCCTGAAAAAGAGGGGGAAAATAAAATCCTTCCTCCCCTTACAGAAGCTCAAATTTTAAAGCTCATTGAAGTGCAATCGCAACAATCCTTTACAAAGCCGCCGCCCCGTTTTACAGAAGCCTCTCTTGTAAAAGAACTCGAAAAATCAGGTATTGGAAGACCCTCTACTTACGCAACGATCATGAATAAAATTCAAAGTCGCGATTATACAGTCAAAGAAAAGGGAGCGCTCAAACCCACTGAACTTGGACAAGTTATTGCCGCCATGCTCGAAACGAATTTCAAAATGATCATGGATATAGGTTTTACTGCCTCAATGGAAGATGACTTAGAATACATCGCTGAGAACAAACGGAACTGGAAGGATGTGATCGCCAAGTTTTGGAAAGAATTTATCCCTTCAGTTGAAACAGCTGAAAAAGATGCTTTTGTTCCTAAAGTCTTAACTGATTTGGATTGTCCTCTTTGCGGAAAAAAATTGCAAAAAGTCTGGTCCAAAAATAAATATTTTTACGGCTGCTCAGATTACCCTGAGTGTAAATTTACAACGCCCATCGAAGCATTCAATTTCAATAAAATGGAATACAACCCCGATTTCAATTGGGATCAACCTTGCCCTAAAGATGGGAGCAAAATGATTGTGCGCCATGGAAAGTTTGGTCCTTTCTTAGGATGTGAAAAATACCCTGAATGCAAAGGGATTGTCAATATCCCTAAAAAAGGGGAGATGGCAGATGAGGAGATGCCCCCTTGCGTTGCCATCGGTTGCAATGGGAAAATGGTCAAACGGAGATCTCGCTTTGGAAAACCTTTCTACTCATGTTCTAACTTCCCCGATTGCGATGTCATTGTGAATAACGTGGATGACTTAGAAGAAAAATACGATGCCAGCCACCCTAAAACCGCCTATGTCAAAAAGCCAAGCAGATGGGGCAAAAAAGGAGCGAAAGGCAAGGAAAAAGAAGAACCCAAAACCAAAACTAAGGTAAAGAAAAAGTCTACCCGAATTCAAAAAACAATGACCTTGTCCAAAGAGCTAAAAGAGGTTGTGGGCGATGCAGAGTTATCTCGGACAGAGGTGACAAAAAAACTCTGGGAATACATCAAAAAACACGATCTCCAGGACAAAAAGAATAAACGGCTCATCGTCCCCGACGCAAAACTCGCCAAACTCTTTGGGAACAACAAGCCTCTCGATATGATGCAACTAGCTAAAGTCGTCTCGAAGCATGTTAGTTAGTTAGTTAATCGACAAAATTGAGGGTGTTATAATTTAAGAAAACATGATATAGATAGATCAAGTCTTTATCTTTGGTAATGTTATTTAAGGCAAATTCCCGAGCGTGCGCAGCGATCTCTTTTGCTTGGGCATCGTGCGATTGCGCCCAAGTAACTTTTTCTACAAGGTCTTCTAGTCCCTCCTTTACAGGAATAAAATGCTCATAGGGCTTTAAAGCTGAATAATACCACTGAACGTTCTCTGAATCTTCCTTAAAGACCAAAGAATTGGAAAACCATTTCCAGCCCGAATTGGAATAGGAGCAAGTGTACCCATCGATAAGCATGTGATATTTGTACTTTAATTGCTCGTTGTAAGGGATAAAATTCCCACGGAGGTGCTCGAGCTCTGGCAACTTTTCCCATCCATCGACAAAATGGGTGATTTTGGCATCAATGTGCTCGGGAAATTTCTCAGATAACTCGCATAGCATTATTCTAGAAAAGCATTTGCTATCCCCCAGAATAGTCGGTAAATTTTTATTTGGCGTCTGAGAAGAGTTGCCTCTCCAAACGAGTTGCTCCTTTTTTACCTCCCAGCTGGGTGTAATGCTTTTAGTGATATCCTGGTTCTTAAGAATTTGATATTTACCTCGTACAGAATCAAAATCAGGGATGAGGATTTGCTCTTTATTGTGTTTATTTTTAGCCATAACAAAAAGGGGAATACCTAAGTGTTTGTCCGTAGCATCGTGAAGAGAGACGATAAATTTCATATCGGGGACAGAATAATGGTCGCACACATTTTGAAATGCACATAGTAGGGAGTTTGCTCTTTTACTCAGTTTAGGAAAGTTCTTTATCATTCTCACTTTATTATTTTTAATTTCATAGCGCACGAGGAAACCCCTACCGTCTTTTTGATCTGGCAATGCAATAATTTTACTTTTTGAAATGGGTTGCTCGCGAAAAGGGGCAAAATCTTGCTCAATTTGATGGATCATCCACGGGCTGGCCTTTGATGTAAGCTTAGTTTTTATTAGGAAACCAGATAAAAAGAAGGAGGAGAAACAGATCCCTATCATGAAACAGATAAAAATAATAACCTTTGATCTCATAGACATTAGACAGTGTACCAAGGATAAGCTGGGATGGGGCGGTTAGTGTTTACGCTTTCACCACAATAAATAACCACCCCCTCACTTGCAGGATTGTTATCCAGGGTCAACCAATATTCCATTGTCTTTTTGAAGCCAGAATGAAAAGATTGAGAAAATTTTATTTCCACAGGAAAGCATTTTTGCCCATTGTAGATCAATAAATCGATCTCATTTTGAGTTTGATCTCTCCAAAAATAAAGAGGTGGCGTTAGCCCGAGATTAGAAAAACGCTTATAACACTCACTTACAATAAATGTTTCGAAAATCCAACCCACAAGAGGATGCATTTTCAAGTGATCAACAGTTCGAATAGAAAGTAAATGACAGAGCAGCCCTGTATCAATAAAGTACAGCTTTGGGGTCTTAACAATTCTTTTAGAAAAATTCTCAAAATATGGGGGGAGTATAAAAATAATCCCGCTTGTTTCTAAAATAGAGACCCATTCTTTGATTGTAGATAGAGCAATACCTAAAGCGTTAGATATATCACTATAATCAAGAAGCTGGCCTGAGCGGGACGCACAAAGCAGCAAGAAATGCTCGAATGTGCGCAAATTTCGAACATTTAATAAAGATCTCACATCTCGCTCAACATATGTAAATACATAATTTTCGTACCACTTCTCACTATCCAGATGTTTATCGTAAATACGGGGATAAAAACCTTTAAGAAGAAGATGATAGAGCTCTTCCTGAGTAACCTTAGGACGATTTTCATGCTGCAAACGAAAAATAGATTCAGCATCCCGATCCTCAGGGAACTCCGCAAGCTCAAGATAAGAAAAAGGGAATAATTTAAAAGTAACAATACGTCCAGCAAGCGATTGGGTGATTTGTTCAACAAAAAGGAATTGAGATGAACCCGTAAGGATGTATTGGCCAGGCTCCTGGTTCGCATCCACTACTCCTTGTAAATAAGGAAAAAGCTCAGGAACATGTTGGGCCTCATCTAGGATTAAGAAGGATCCATGCGTGGCTAAAAATCCTTCAGGATCTTCTGAAGCATTTTTTCTTAAATTTAAATTTTCCAAAGACAGGTATTTATACTTTGGAAAAAGGGCCTTAGCCAAAGTGGTTTTACCGCTTTGCCTTGGGCCCACCAGAGCAACAATCGGGTATTGCTTTGCATACTTCAAAATATGGGGGGCAAGGTGTCTTTTATACATATTGACAAATATACGATTGAATCGCAGATTTGTCAAGAAACAACGTAAACAGCTCTTATTTAGAGTGTTGCAAGCTGCTGAGGTAACCAAAAGTGATGCCGCCTGTCACCCAGATGTAGCTGCGGAAGAGGCCTTGGTTGAATTGGAGAACGATCAATGAGGTTATGAGGGCAATGAAGAGGGCGGTGGCTGTTTGGTTTTGGGGCTTGATTTTTCTGAAAAGACTGAAAAAGGAAATTGCGAGAATACTAAAGCAAAGAAAGCCAAAGATCCCAAGACTTGCAAGGATTTCGGTGGCGACGTTTGTAGGATCATACCTTTCCATTTCCTGGAGTTTCGTAGCAGAATATCCTTGATTTTCTAGAAAGAGATAGGGGCCAACTCCTCCTAGTCCCACCCCAAAGAGGGGATTTGCTAAGAACACTTTTACCGCATTGGTAATCCCATACCATCTTTCAGAAAATGACTCGAACGCAAATCCATAGAAAAATAACTTTAGGAAATAGTTTTTTACGATCTGAGGAAAACATAAGGTGATCAAAAGAAAAAACCCCACAAAGGAGGCGTAAAGACTGAGCAGTCTTTGCTTTGTATTTTTGAAAAAAAGCGCGACGAAGAAAAATATAAAATAACTAAAGAACCCTCCTGTTGAAGTAGAGACCAGAAGAAGGACATTATTAAAAAGGAGCTTTTGTTTTGAGCCAAGAATATGCAGAGCATTGCAAAACATCACTCCAAAACACATGTACAGAGCATAGTAAGAAGGCTCATAAGAAAGACCATTTGGCCGTGTCAATGAACCAATACTTTGGACGGCAAAAGGATCTTTCACTCCAAAAAAGGAAATAATCAACTGAAATAGCGCATAACACCCTATTACCTGAAAGGAAACGAAGTAGATCCTCAAGATTTTTTCCCGATCGAATTTGTTTATAAGATTATAAGGAACAAGGAAATAAACAATAAAATCAAATAGATATACTCCAATATATCCTAGACAACGTCCTTTATGAACACTAAATAACATGGAAATGATTAACGATCCAAGTATGAGTAAAAATGGGGTTAAAATAGCTTTCGAAATCGTCAAAATTCTGCTACCCAAACAAAGAAGCAGCCCCAAGGAAAACAAATGATTTAACTTAACTTTGTAGAGATAAAGTTGAATATTCAAAAGATCCGCGGATAGGGTGATAAAATAGAGAAAGACCAGAATGTAAAACAGGTTTACATTTCCTTTAGCAATAGGAATTGAGCGCGCGGGCAACATCTTCCACCTGTATTTGAGTTATATCTTTGTTTAGCGTGGTCACTTTTTCTCCAATTGCACTCCATCTGTGAGGGGGATTCACATCAGGAAATGCAATCACAGGCTTTTGCATAGCGGCCGCCAGATGCAATATCCCCGTATTCACACTAATGATCACCCTGCACGTGCTTAAAAGATCCACAGCCTCTTTTAATTTTAAGCTTGTGATAGTTAAATCTGGGTTGTCCCTCTTATCAGCCTCGCAGCCCGTAAGGATACATTCATACCCCTTTGCGGTTAAATATTCAATTAATTGCACCCATCTTTCTTTTGGCCACTTGCGCGCTTCTGCCGTGCTCCCCGCAGGAAACATATGCAAGGCAATCCTGTTATCTACAGTCTTCCCCAAAGCTTTAATTCTTGGAGGACTTTGTTTCGAGTCGATCAGTCTTCGAAAATTATCCATCTCATGGATATCTTTGGAATGGACGACAGCTTTATCGTAAATAAAATGGCGGTGCTCCCCTTTCGATTTAAATCCTACTCTATACTTTGCCTTCGCAAAATAGGAAAACAGGGCATTGATCCTCGGCCACGGTCCAAAATCGATCCATAAATCTACAGGATGTTGACGAATAAGCTTTATTGCCTTAAGCGGGGAGCCCACAGGAACCTTTACTACATTACACCCAAGCAACTGCGCCATCTCATAGTTAGATGGTCCTGCAAAAAATGTCAGCTGATAACCCTTTAAATCTTGAACAATGCCCGAAAGCAAAACCGTATCCCCAATCCCCGCAGTTTTTAATATCCCTATATGCCTAACCTCAGGCATCACCTTTTTTTTCCTAAACAACCCAAGAATAAATATTAAAGGGATTCCCAAATACCTATCTAAAAACCGAAGTAAACTACTGCCACGCATATTAAAACAAATCCTCCAATACAACTTGGGTGTTAATGACAGATAAATAGGCGGGATTCTTTATTGCACCGAAGGAAGTAATTAATGTTACAAATACAGCTTTTCGGGTTTTAGTCCGCTTTAGAAATATTTCCCTTTTTCGCTGAATTTCTTTTGCGTAAGAGTGATTCATTTCAATTTGAAGATATTTTTCTGTGGTACTAAGCGAAAAGGGAGAAATCCGAAGATGGGCGCTTAAACGACCATAAAGCCCCCCTTTGTTATTGATAATTTGACTCACCATTTTTCAAGTTATTTCCCTTTTTGAGCTCAAAAGTGACGCGATCTATCAAAAAAACGGAGATAAAGTCTGATTTGGCGCCAAATTTGACTTTATCATACAAATATCCTTTTGTGAATCATGGGCACGCCAATAAGAAGATAGCCTAAGTTGACAACGATTAAAACCACACATGCACCGAGGGTGCCAAAGTGGATCGTCCCCCAAATCATTGCTGGAACCATGATAATCAGAGAAACAAATTGCTGATATAAAATACCTGTTCGCCAGCCAAATGCAAAGGTCATGCTCCAAGGTAATTGGACGATCCCTTCAAGGGTTTTAGCGATAGCGAGCAGTGTCACAATTTTATAAGTATGCTCAGCAATGACAGGATTTTGTGTCCAAAGAAGGAGGATCTGTTTTGAAAAAAAGCAAAGGACAGTCCCTATCGGCAGAATCAAAAAACAAATGATCTTCATTCCAAATTTATAAGCCATGTCCACCCTTTGTCTTAAAGCAAAATATTCAGAAAAAGCGGGGTAAAAACTTTGAATTACAGGAATAACCACATGAGAGATAGAGTTGCAAACACTGCTAGCCACACAGTAATATCCGAATGCCTCAAGGCTAAGCATCCTACTCAATACGACCTTATCTATTTGAGTGAGAATTTGCCCCAAGAAAGAATTACCGCTACTTTCTAGGATAAGAGTTTTATACTGCTTTAACAGTTGAAAATTCCATTTTGGGAAAGTTTTATAAATGAAACAGCGAAAAACAACTGCCTGTAGAAAAGTAACAACTGTTAGCCAAATGAAAAAAACATTAAGCGTTGGAGAAAAAGCCCCGAGTGCACGCAAGACAGCAAAAATCGCATTTAAAACATTAGCCTGAACCTGCTTTTGCATCCCCATAAGAGCTGACTCATAAATACAATAAAGCAGTTGAAAGGCAATGACAATTGACTCAAATGTCGCTCCAAAATAAAGAATGATCAGACAGCCTAGTGCACAATAAATGATCTCAAACATCCCTAAAAGCTCGAAAGATTCTTTATTTCGTGCCATCTCCCTTGTGATGACAGAACCAAGCCCTAGGCAAAACATATTGATCACTGCCATCAAAGTATAAAAAATCCCGATCTGTGCATACCCTTCAATCCCAAGATAATGAATATATAGGGGGATGCAAATCAGCGAGAGCAACACACCGATCCCCCTTCCAGCAAAATTGGCTAAGATGTTTTTAACCATATTTCAATAATATAGCTCACTTGGTATAAAGTTTATGATGAAAATTGCTGTCGTTACACTTATTTTTGGCGCAAACTATAAAGAAGCAGTGAGAGATGGGATCGAAAATAAACGTCTTTATTGTCAAAAATATGGATACGACTTCATATGTGGAGAGGAAAATCTAGATCCCTCTCGTCCTATTGCTTGGAGCAAAATCCTCCTGATTCAAAAAGTGATGAAAAATCCTTCTTATGAATGGATTTTTTGGACCGATGCCGATTCTTTAATTATGAATTTTAATATTCGCTTAGAATCCCTAATAGACGAAAATTTTAATTTTATTATTAGCAAAGACATAAATAACATCAATTCAGGTGAATTTTTTATCAAAAATACTGAATGGAGCGACACATTTTTAACCAGCGTCTATTCTAGAACAGAATGTATCGATCATATTTGGTGGGAAAATCAAGCAATCATTCTAGAACTTGAGCAAAAACCTGAATATGCATCCCGAACAAAAATTGTGCCGCAAAAACTTTTCAATTCCTCTGCTTATGAAGTTATACGTTCCTTCCGCTCTGATGCGCTCTATCGCAAAGGGGATTTCATTGTCCATTTCGCAGGCCTGCATAAATTTAAGGCTTTAAAATTTCTGATGTATCGCTATAGTCGGAAACCTCTTGGCATTTCTTATATTCCTCGCCCACAATTTTTATGGCAGCACGCAAGACTTTTAATTCTTCTCCTCCTTCAGCCTCTAAGGTTATTTTTGAAGAGAAGCATATTTTAATAAAACTTTGTAACAATAAAGATAGAGATGCTCCGGCATGAGATTTTCTTTAGCAAAGACGCGTCCATTTTCTGCAATCTGTTTAACACGAGCATCGTGACTTTTAGCCCAATTTAAGACATGAAAAATATCAGAAAGATCATTCTCAAGAGGAATATAATGGACCCAGGGAACAACCGCACGATGAAACCACACTGTAAAATTTGAATCATGTTTAAAAACTGCGCTATTTGATAACAACTTCCATGCAAAGCCAGGTGTTCCTGCGACACACCCATCCATTTCGATCAAATATTTATGCTGAATATACTCTTCCCATGAGACCTGTTTTTGAGGGAAAAACTGAAAAAATTCTTCCCGACGATCTTCTCTTACAAGCCATGAATGAACTGAAGAAAATGTGGCATCAATCAAATCAGGATATTGTTTCGAAAGACAACAGAGCTTCCCTCTGCGCAGTTTTCCCCATTCTTCCCGATTATTGTAATGATCATCCGCATCATTCGGGCTTCCTCGCCAAAAAATCTTAGCCGTTTTCGATTCCCAAAGAGAGTTTTCGCTTACCCTTTCCACATTTTTTGTAAAATTATTTTCCCATTCCTTCCAGATCTGTACTGGAAAATGGATCATTTTTTCAGTGCTTCCCTTTACTTTACATGTAGACAGAACAGGACTAGGGAGAAGCCAATGATTCCATATAATATCTTGCTCATGAATAATCACATCTACATCCGGAACAGGATAAATCTCACAGATTTTCTTTAATAATTCTTTTGCATATCCCTCTCTGCCAACGACTTTCCTATTAACGATTTGTAGCCGCACTAAATCATCCCCAAAAGATATCTCTGGAACCTTTTCCATCGTCTTATCTAGCATCTCCTTCGTGATCCCTGAACCTTTGAATATTCTAAAGTCTTTTTCTATTTGAGCATCCATCCAAAACCACTTAGGGTTATTAATATCCAACTGCTCTGAGGCAGATAAGGAACACAGCAGAATTAAAAAACATAAAAATTGTTTAATCATATTTTGATATTCCTCTTTTGTAATACATCAATAATTGCAAGGTTGCAAAAGACTTTTTGCTGAGTATGAGAATAAAGACTAAGTTGAAAAAGGAAGATAATGAAGTATTTCAGCATTCGGATTTAGTGGTTTCCATTGTTCAAGGGTATGTGTTTCACGAAATATAATGATGCACGGCTTTTCAAAACAAGCAGCAATGTGGCTTGGCACGGAATCTATACTAAGAAGAAGCTTGCAATGTTTGATTAAATAAACAAGCTCTTGGAATGAGATTTTATTGCATAGATTAATACCTTCTCCATCTTGATGGTTCTCTCTTTTTCCGTAACCAGTGAATACCAATTGTGTGCCTGCATACGGTTTTAGCAGCTCCCGCCACTTCTCTTTTGGCAAACTCTTTGGCGATGTGGGATCGCCCATGTGTACGACGATATATTCCTCTTTTGGAATAGGAAAAGCCTTTTCAGGAAGGGAGGGTTTTCCGAAGGTATCAATAGATAAAAATTTCAATAAGTCAAAATGGTATTCGAGAATATGCTTATCAGAACGATCCAAATAATGGGTGAGAAGGGGTCCCGCGCCGCCGCTCCGGTATCCTATACGTATGGGAATGCCCGCTAACCAAAAAAGGGTGATTGCGTTCGGATAATACACATAGAGATCAATCGCTATGTCGTATTTCATTTTTCGGATCTCTCGGATAGCTTTAAATCTTGAGCTTTTTCCTCGTCTAAATTTCCAATGATCAAAAGTATGGATATGATCGATCAGGGGGTGCCCCTCGATCACCTGTTTTGAGCTGCTAGAGACCAAAAACCCGATCTTTACATGAGGGTAGGTCTTTTTAATGGGCTCGAGCACAGCCGTTGATAAGACTACGTCACCTAGATGCGCAATATTTGAAATGAGAATGCTCTTGAAATTTGAGGGGATTTCTCTTTTCTTAGCCTTAGGCAAAAAGAGATCAAAAAGATACAGAACGACCTTTCCAAACCAATCGTTTACATAGTACTTGCTAGCCATGCACTAAATTTATGCGACTGGGGATTAATTTACAGCGCAGAAAAAATTAAAATAAATTATTGACACTTTTGCCCAAATTTGCTACGGAACAAATTAATAGAACCAAAATAGGAGAAGCTATGAATAAAAGATCAAAATTATTAGTTCCAGGACTTATTTTTGCACTAGGAAGTACATCCATATTATTAACCGTTGCTTCTTGCCGACAGCAAGAAGAGGCAAGCCCCTGCTGCGAGCCAAAACCTTGTTGTGTTCCTACATGCTGTCCAGAAATAGTAGAAGACTGCTGCGCAGTAAATGTATGCCCTCCAACATGCATGGTCACCCCCAATGCTAGTCCACGGGTAAGGGATGGCATAGATCTATTTGTTACAGCTGATTTCATCTATTGGAATGTGCGTGAAGCTAATCTTGAGTACGCTTTGTCTGCAGTTGATCAGACAGCTATTGGCGCTTCATTTGCGGGCACTTTGAATCCAGGAAACATTTATGCTCCAAGGAATAAATGGGAACCTGGTTTTAAAGTGGGGTTAGGATATAATTTCTGTCATGACGGGTGGGATATCTATGGTGAGTATACATGGTTAAATACAAATATCTCTAATTCTACTCCAGTATTTTCTTCTTCAGGTAATCCTGGACTTTATGATGCTTATTGGTTTATTAATACCCCCCTTAATCCCGATACGCAAGGTTTTGAAGGAGGAGTAGCAATCGGAATGCTTTCTTCTGCCTCTGCTAAATGGCATATGAATTTTGATGTAGTAGATCTTGAACTCGGACGGAGTTTCTACACAAGCCCTAGATTAACTTTAAGACCCCACTTTGGCCTAAAAGGAACATGGCAAAAGCAGACAATGAACGTTGATTTCTTTGATCTTCTTGGCAATAACACAAGTACCCATAACGGAATGAAAAACTGGGGGATTGGAGTCCGTGGAGGATTGGACACTGCTTGGCATTTCACTAGAGAGTTTAGCTTAATAGGAGACTTTTCTCTTACAGGACTTTGGGAAAAACTCAAAGTTAAACGCAAAGACAATACTTTTACACTTGGCGCAGCGATTCCAAATATTAGTTATGTAAACATTTCAAACAACTATTCTACTGTGGAGCCTATCCTTGAGTGGATGTTAGGATTGCGCTATGAGTTTTGGACTTGCGGAGATGATTTCCACTTCGCATTTGATGCAGCTTGGGAAGTACAGAATTGGTTTGAACAAAATCAATTCATCCGTATGCCAGGATGTGTCGTTACTAATAGCGGCAACCTAACACTTCAAGGTCTGACAGCTAAAGTGAGATTTGATTTCTAGAGCAGTTGCAAATCTTGGTAATGCTTGAGGAGGTCGCGGAAGTGTGCGGCGTCCTCAAAACGGAGCTCTTTTGCGGCTCTGTGCATCTCGATTTTGCATTCTTCGATTTTGTCTATGACTTCCTTCGCGTTAAGATGGTGCTCTTCTTTCGCTGAGGGGAGAGCTTCTCCGAAGGAATCGATAAGATCTTCGATGGGGGCCTTTTGCGTTGTCCTTGGAACGATCCCATGCTCCTGATTATAGGCCCCCTGGAGCTCTCGTCTGGCTCGGGTAACTTCGAGGGCTTTTTTAATGGCGGCGGTTTGGATATCCGCATACATAATCACTCGCCCTTTAATATTTCTGGCGGCACGGCCACATGTTTGTATCAAGGCCGTTTCACTTCGCAAAAAGCCCTGTTTATCAGCGTCAAGAATAGCAACGAGAGTGACCTCTGGCAAATCTAGCCCCTCGCGCAATAAATTGATTCCCACAAGGACATCGAAAAAACCTCTGCGCAGATCATTGAGGATTTGGACCCTTTCTAAGGTATCGATCTCTGAATGGAGATACTTTGCCCTGACGTTAATGTCGGTCAGATATTTAGTCAAATCTTCTGAGAGTTTTTTCGTGAGGGTGGTGATTAAGACTCTCCCCCCTTTTTCTGTTTCAGCGCGGATCTCTTCTAGGCAATCATCGATTTGATTCGTCGCGGGTCTCACCTCGATGACAGGATCTAAAAGGCCTGTAGGACGGATCACTTGCTCTACGACATCACCCCCTGCTTCTTGGACTTCAAACATTCCTGGCGTTGCCGAAACGTAAATGACTTGGTGGATTTTTCGAAAGACCTCTTCAAACTTAAGGGGGCGGTTGTCAAATGCTGAGGGCAAGCGAAACCCAAACTCGACAAGAGCTTCCTTTCGAGATCTATCCCCGTTATACATCGCATGCAACTGGGGGAGTGTTTGGTGAGATTCGTCTATAAAGAATAAAAAATCTTTTGGGAAATAATCGATGAGGCAGGGGGGCGGATCTCCGGCCATCCTTTTACTAAAATGGCGGGAATAGTTTTCAATCCCTTTGCAAAAGCCGATCTCTTTCATCATTTCGATGTCGTAAAGGGTTCTTTCTTTAATTCTTTGCATTTCAATATAGCGTTGATTTGTTTCGAAGTAGGAATATCTCTCTGTAAGCTCTGTTCGAATGCTATCTATTGCACTATATCTAACGTTTTCTGGCGTGACGTGGTGAGAGCCGGGAAAGATAGCAATTTTTTCTAATCTTTTCCTGACCCCTCCGGTTAAGGGGTCGATCTCGCTGATCCTTTCAATCTCATCACCAAAAAATTCAACACGGTAAGCTAAATCTTCTTCATAGGCAGGGACAATTTCTAAGATATCACCTCTTGCTCTAAAAGTTGCGCGCACCAAATCAAAATCATTTCTTTTGTAATGCATTTCAACCAGATGCAATAACACTTCATCGCGCCGTTTCTTTTCTCCTGTAGTTAATACCATTTTCATTTCTGCATAATATTCTGGTAAACCTAAACCATAAATACAGGAAATAGAAGAAACGATGATCACATCCTCCCTTTCTATGAGAGATCTTGTGGCGGAAAGACGCATCCGATCGATCTGATCGTTGATGGCCAAATCTTTTTCAATATAAGTGTCTGTACGCGCGATATAAGCTTCTGGCTGATAGTAATCGTAGTAGGAAACAAAATATTCGACAGCATTGTCAGGAAAAAAAGATTTAAATTCTTGGTAGAGCTGCGCCGCCAAAGTCTTGTTGTGTGCAAGGATAAGGGTTGGTCTTTGGACACCCGCAATCACATTAGCCATCGTAAATGTCTTGCCCGAACCGGTAACGCCTAAAAGAACCTGCGCTTTTTTGCCAAGGAGAAGTCCTTGCGTCAGGGCTTCGATAGCCTTTGGCTGATCTCCGCAAGGTGTAAATTCTGTTTTGAGCTTAAACATAGTTGCCAGCTAGTTTACCAGTTGTCCAGGCATTTTGAAAATTAAAACCGCCCGTAACCCCATCGATATCGAGTATTTCACCGGCAAAATGGAGGCCTGGGTGGATTTTGCTCTCCATTGTCCTAAAATCGACCTCTTTTAAGGTGACGCCACCGCAAGTGACAAACTCTTCTTTATTAGTAGTTTTTCCTTCAATTCGATAAACAGTGGGAAGATCTTTGATTTTCAAAAGACTTTTAGGGAGCTCCTCTGGCCAATAAATGGTAAAGTCAGTGTTATAATTTTTTTCATGTAAATATCTTGCTGCCCAAGCAGATAATTTGATGATCACAGGTCCGCTAAAACCAAAGTGGGTGATGAGTAGGGGTCCTGTTTGAGAAAAAGGGCCCACACTCACCTCTACATTCGCGACAACCACTCCACTGAGTTCTTTCAAAGGGGATGTAGGCACATTAAATGTAAAAAGGGAGGGGACTGGACTCTGAATTGTGTGGCCAAAGGCTTTTGCCCATCTGTAGCCATCTGGGCTGCTTCCTGTTGCTAGCAATAATTTTTTCCCTTTAAATTCTTCAACATTTTCAATCTTTTGCCGCGTCCGAATCTCTACACCCAATTTTTTTGCGGTATTTAGCAAGCAACTGATGATTGTTTCAGAGCTATCTGTGACCGGAAACATCCTCCCATCTTTTTCCGTCTTAAGTTTTACCCCTCGCGATGCAAACCATTCGATCGTCTCTTTTGGTCCAAACTTGTGAAAAGGTCCAAGGAGCTCCTTCTCTCCTCGCGGATAGTTTTTTACGAGCAATTTTGGATCGAAACAGGCGTGGGTGACATTGCATCTCCCACCGCCCGATACTTTTACTTTTGCTAAAAGGACTGCTGACTTTTCTAAAAGAACCACTTCCCTATGGGGATTTGCCTCCTTAGCAGAAATAGCCCCAAAAACTCCCGCAGCCCCTCCACCAATAACGATCAGTTCCATGTATATCCAAATAAATTCAAAAATTGAGAAAAATTATTTTTCTTTTCTCTGCGTTCTCTGCGACTCAGTCTTCACTCTGCGCTGATGGAGTTTGGTATTCGGCCAATAAGTTGGAGTCTTATTGTCTGAATGCTGAATTCCATCAGCGCAGAGTGAAGACTGAGTCGCAGAGAACGCAGAGAAAATTATTTTTAAATTTCCTCTCTCCAATTTCGAGTCACGTTTTGTACAATCCAAACATGCTGAGGAGTTGAAAACCCAAAACGAAAACAGCAAAAAGGAAAATACCCACAAGAAGAGGTTTGCCGCCAAACACTTGATAAGGAGAGGAGAGTCGTTTTGCATACCTCCCTTTCCAAACCATGCAGACAGGGATGACACCAAAAAGGATGACCGCGCAGATACCTCCTGCGAAGTTTAAGGCTTTAAAGAAAAGTTGAGGGTAAATGACTGAAAGGACAAGCGGCGGGAAGAGAGCGAGTGCGCACATCTTTATATTTTCCCGGTTTTGAGTTTTTATTTTAAAACCATCTGAAAGGAAATGGACGAGAGCCAAAGATTGGGCCAGAAATGATGTGAGGATGGCAAAAAAAGCAAGCCCTTGTGCAAACATACTCACCCACGACGAACCGAGGATGCCGGCAACTGCTTGCGCAGCTTCTTTATCTCCTTTTAAGCTTTCCCGTATTCCTGAAGGGCCATCAAGGGGAACAATTCCCAAAACAATAACCTCCCAAATGATATAAATCCCGAGCGCAAATAAGCCGCCGCTTAAAATAGTCAAACGGACCCGTTTCACATCTCCCCCCATGTAAGAGAACAGAGTGGGGATCATGTTGTGGAACCCAAATGCAATCACAAGAACTGGCAAAGAGGCCACAGCATAAGCAGGCTCAAAATGGGTCAACAATTTTGGAGAAACGTAAGCAGCGCCTAAAAATACCATACCCAGATAAGTCGCAATCTTTCCGACCATAAGTACTCGATTCCAAAGGTCAACCGGTCTTGTCCCCAAAAAAACAAGCCATCCGAAAAGGATCACAAAAAATAAACTCGCAATCCAAATGGGAATGTTCCACGAAAAAGACCAATGTAGAAATGTGGAAGCAAGGTTGCCGCTTCCTGAAATGTAGGCAACAAGGAGCGCATAAAATAAAAAGAGGTACAAGGTCCAGCTAACAAGCCTTCCCCATTTACCGAGGCTATGGCCTACCATTGAAATAATATTCACTTTGTCTTTAAACCAAGCGTTGGCTTCAATCATGAGAAGAGCTGTCAGAGTCATAAACGCCCAAGCGCAAAAAAACATTAACATTGCTGGATAGAACCCCGCGAGCCCCGTAGTGATGGGAAGGGCTAGCATCCCAGCTCCAATACAGCTTCCTCCAATGAGGAGGGTGCCGCCAAGTACACTCCCTTTTTTTGTTGTCATACAAGAGGTCCGTTCGTCTGTTTTGTTTGTAATTTTTCAACAAGTCTAATTTCTTGTCCAAGTCTGCCAAGTTCATGTCCCTCATAGTCGACAAATTTAAAATAGCGCTCAAAACAAGGGAAAACATTTGTGACCTGCTTAGCCATCTCTTGCGCAATATAACGGTAAGTGGGGTGGCCGGCAGGTGCAGATCTCAGTTCACATATCCATTGAAGGGCGCGCAGATTGATATGGAAATACCAATGGATATTATAAGCCATGGGAACGACATATTGAGCCTCTTCTGGAAGCTCTACAGCAATGAGATCGTAGATTTTTTTAGCATCTTCCAAGGCTCCACAATAGGTCGCCTCCATTTCTGTCCCCCGAATTTCTTGAGGGATGTAATGACCAAAGTTGCACGAAAGGAGCTGTCTATCTTGAGTGAGCATCCTATGCCGCTGCAAATCTCGATACACGCCAAAGTCTGCTAAAATTTCAAAGGTAAATGTCGCGTGTTCCAAGGCTCTGGGTGATTTATGTCTTCTATTTTCGCGTGAAGAACACCCTGATTCTAAAATACGGCCGAGCTCTTCCTGATCAAGGTCACTGCAATAATCGCTCAGCTCAATAAGCCCCGCATTGGAATGACTAAATAGTAAAGCTGCGGCCACTTTGGCAGGACTTTCCATATCATAATCAACCAGACGCACACCATAAGTCTGCATCTTGTCCAAATAGGAGGCATGTTTGTTAGATACAGATTTAAGATCGTTACTCATCTGTTCAGTGAAAAGGGTGAACGATTTTTGGTATTTGTGATTCACCTCTGCTCTCCTTACAAATGAGGGGATCACCTTACTAAGTTCTTGATAACCCTTTCTTCCAATATCTTGCATTTCAGCTAAATTATGACTGTTAAGTTTTTGGAGGGTGCTTTCAAAAAACCTACCGTTGCCATAAATCCCCATATTGGTGAGGGTACTTGCGGGGAGAAGCCCTCTTAAACAATCTAAAACTTTGGCTCTAAGGGCAGCCGTGTAAGCGATTTTTGAAATCTCATGTTCTTTTGGAAACTTTTTTTCCATCAGTTCTGTGAGAGGGGGAATGAGTGCGGAGTAGGTCTCAAAAAGCTGATTGCACATTTTAATGTATGCATCGCGATAAGCAGAGGCCATTAAGATAGGCTCTCGGTAAAACAGATATTCCCCATTCACTTTTTGATCAAAATAGATATATCGGGTCGACTTCTCAAGAGGAGAGCCTCCAATTCTAGAATCCTCTAAAATTTTTGCCGCGATCATAGAAATATTTTCTACTGCAAGATGCGCACCTCCAAGTTCTCCTATTGAATCATCTCCATAACCATCTAAAATCCGGTCGTAAAAATTTTGCGCTTTTTTGATCGCCATGATCTGGTCTTCAATCTCGTTTTCTTCACTCGCTTTAAAATCTCTTGCAATCGATGCAAAAGCGGTCTCTTCATTGAGAATAAACTCCTTCAAGAGGAGTGACCTGAGCCCCAGGCTCGAGCGGGAATAACGAGAAAACAAAGCCCCTTTGATAACTTCAGGAAGATTGCGAAGTACAAACACATTGCTCGTTGGACTTGTAACATATCGATTAAGAATCTTTAGCTGACCTTCTGTGAATTCTTCATATCCTTGCATAAAACGATCTCCTTGTGTATCAAGGTTGACATATTTTAAAGTGAGAAGTCAATGCTAAAAAGACCAAGAAGGAACCGGAAAAGCTGCGCAATAAGAAATCTTTGTCAAGAAACTACTTTATTGCCGCAGGATCTAGTCGTCCCTTTTTTCGTAGTTGAAGGAACGAATCAAAAACAAGAAATTTCCTCTCTGCCTGGGATCTATCGATTATCTACCGACCTCATCGTCAAACAAGCTGAAGAGCTTCATCGAAAAGGGATTCAAGCGATCAATATTTTTCCATTTAACCCCAAAGAAAAAAAAGATCTCTTCGCAAAAGAGGCTCTCAATGAAAAAGGGGTGATCCCCGAAGCTCTGACCATTTTAAAAAAAGAGTTGCCCTCTCTTTGTGTCATCACCGATATTGCGCTTGACCCCTACACAATTCATGGACATGACGGAATAGCAAACGACAAGCAAGAAATCCTGAACGACGAGACTCTAGAAATCTTATCCAAAATGTCCCTCCTTCATGCCGCCTTCGGCGCCGATATTGTCTCTCCAAGCGACATGATGGACGGGAGGGTAGGGGCGATCCGAAAATCCTTAGATGCCCATGGCCACACAAACGTCAATATCCTTTCCTACACGGCAAAATACGCCTCCTCCCTCTACAGCCCCTTTCGTGAAGCTCTCGGATCCTCACTCGCTTTTGGCGATAAAAAAACTTACCAACTTAACCCAGCAAACATCCGTGAAGCTCTATTAGAAGCTTTATTAGATGTAGAAGAAGGGGCCGATATGTTGATGGTTAAGCCCGCCCTATTCTATCTCGATGTGATCGCCAAAATGAAAGAGCAGTTCCACATCCCGATTTGCGCTTACCATGTGAGCGGCGAATATGCAATGGTGATGGCAGCACAAGAAAAAGGGTATCTCGATGCGCAAAAAGTTTTTTATGAAGCCCTTTTATCGATCAAAAGGGCCGGAGCCGACTTCATCTTCACTTACGCTGCACCACAAGTTCTAGAACTTCTTCAGGAGTGATCTGCTTCAGACAAAGATTGTTTTTGCAAGGAGCGTAATTCTTTCCATCGTAACAGGGACGGCAAGGCAAATCTTTTCCACCCCAGATCACATGTATTTTTTCAGGAGGGGCCGTTCTCTCAAAAGGATTCGTAGGGCCAAACAGTGCAATTGTCTCACAATCAGCCAGCTTTGCCAAATGCATAGGACCACTATCATGAGTGATTAAAAGATCACACTCCTTATAAAAATCTATCAATTCAAGCAACTCTGTCTTCCCAATCAAATTCTCAAAGCCTGGAAAATATTCACTGCACCACCCATCCGTCTCCGCCCCCGTAATCACCACCCGATAACCTCTCTCTCTGAGCAACACCCCAAGCCTCGCATAATGCCCAATCGGCCATCTACGGAGCGCGTCATCCCTCAACACATTTTTTGCCCCACCCGGCGCCAGCGCAATCTTTTTCATAGCTCCCACTTTCACAAAAAAAATAGATAATTAAAACAACTTAATCCAAAGTCGTATCAACCAGGAAAAATTTATGTTCAGATATTTATTCACAATTTTAACGTCTCTCTCTTTAGCTGCGAGTCAAGGCATTACTCGAGCTAGTGAGTACCAAAATAATTCTAACTTTCAATGGGAAGAGGCAATGAAAAGCCTGAAAAAATTCCGTTTTGAGGAAAATGATAAGGTCCTGGATGTTGGCTGTGGAAATGGAAAGATTACAGCAAGGGCACGAAACATTTCCCGATGGTTCGATTGACGTTCAGACTATTAAAATAGAAGTTATTGCATTTAGCCCGGAAAGCTAATTTTTTTTGCCTATAAATCTATCTTCATATACAATCTTCCAATTAAAAAGTTAATCCAAGGATATATATGACATCTGCAGCTCAACCACACACACACTCTCCATCATCATCTAGTTTTTCTGGACGTCGCCAAGAAGAAGAACAACATTGGAGCCTAGTTCATGCGGAGGAGACAGTAAACTTTGTAGCACTTACAGGCCAAACCGGTGCCTTTAACGCTCAGGAATTACAACAAACATTCGTCTATTATCAGCAGCATCCTGATGGGACCAGGAGCGCTTGCACAGCTGAAAGAGTTAGCGAATTATTAGCTAGAAATGATGACCAACTCGCTAAGAAAGATCACCAAATTGCAAGATTATCATATGATTTAAATAGAATGGAAATCGACTTAAGATGGAGTAAATTCTGCTCAACACCTAAAAAAAACAGCCTTTTTCATAAGGTGGGTCGTTCATACTGCTGTTCATAGCGTATAGATAAGATTAATAGGCAGCTACATTTAGTGTTTTTGTAATTACCGCCCGCTTGCCTGTTTATGATGAGGATGTGCTTGTTTAGCCTCATCAATTTTATCATGCAAAAAATTATAATTACGAAGCTCTACTCGATATCTTGAAAGTAGCCTAACGGAAGTGACAATTAAAGAAATCATAGCAATCCCCGAACCACAAGCAATCAAGGGAATCCACGCTTCTTTTCGTAAAAGAGCTTGAGTTATGTGAGGCGCCCCAGCTGCACAAGCAATACCAAGACCAATGGCTATCGCAGCAATAATTGATAAGAATAGAAGTATATAGCCTGCGCAACGATTTTTGGGGTCTGGGGGGTTTAGATCTTTTAAAAATTGTGCAGTTTGGGCGTTACATATGGGACAATTACCTGCTATCGTAGTATATTGCTTTGGGTGCGAAGACGATGGAACGCCAGTCATTGTTTTTCTCCTCTAAGACTAGTAAATAGTATAATTGCTTTTCTGCATTAATTTCAACATTTAGATATTAAAATATAGTTTAGCTCTATTTTATAATAAAAAATATTTTAATTTTGATACAATCATAGTAATAAATATTTTAATATTGACTTATAACACCAATTTTTATAAATTGTTGTAATACAAATGCATTAACGGCAATCGTTGCAGTAAAAAATGTAATTTAAAAAAAAGGAGAAAGATATTATGGCAACTGTTCAAAATAATAATACGGGTGTAAATAAAGATCATCCGACGGTAAATCGAGGCGTAGCGGCATCCTATCTGGGATTAGATCGATGTGTAGATGTAATAAGAGACCATGGAGAATGTCTCCAGGCATGTTGCGTATTCACAAATCTTCTAGCAGCTTATTTCTGCTGTAAAGACGCAAGGGCGGTTTATATTCCACGTGGCTTCGGCGGAACCGTCTATGCTCCTAAACCTCGCGATCAAGTAATGGGCCCTAAAGCCCTTCCTACGATAGAAATCAAAGGGCCCACTTTGATTCCTGCTAGTAGGATCATTCGCTAGAGCATATCTAACATAGCCAAATAAGCCTGAGCATGGTACTGCCCGGGCTTCGGCTTAAAAACCCTTTTCTCCCCTCGGATAAACAAAGGAATAAGGCGGTAACGCCAGTCTTTGTGGGCGATAATGATGAGATCGAATTTTCTAAAGCCTAACTTCCTCCATATTTTAAATAGTTCCCAAATATTCCCCTTCAACAACTTTTTCTCATCTACCTCGATCACTTCATCAGCTTTGATCAGAGGCCTTACAATCTTGCCACAAACACACGTCACCCTCCCCCCGCACGCTTTTATCATAGGAAGGGCCATCACCACATCCCCAATCGCCCCAATTTTTATGATTAAAGTGTTTTTCATCAGTGTCTTTCGTTGTAGATGGTGTTGTGCAGCTCTTTCCCAGTTAGTGCTTGCGCGCCCACATCGCGGAGCCAAGCAGACATGGCGTATCCGACATAATTACGGCTGCTTTGTCTTAAGAAAATGTCGAGGGGGATAAGAAAAACAAATCCTTTATCCTGATATCTGCTCCCATTGACAATATCATGCGCGCTTGTCCAGGTGTACCACAAAGAAAATCTAAGACCGCTAGAAAAATAACGGGTCACTTCAATCCTGGCTCCCTTATCCTTTGCAAGAAATTGTCCAATGCTCAACTTAAAATCTAAGCTAAGGGGCGCATACTCATAATAAAGATCGAGAAAATATTGTATTCCAATAAAATGGACAAACTCCGCTTCATCATGTTCCACTTTACGGACTTTTTTTGTGAATGCGATCCCATGATACCGCCTTTTGAGCACACAGGCAAAATCCGCGCCAATCGCGAAGTTCGAACCAACAGGGTAATACAAAAGTTCCACAGCTCCCCCTCCATATGCCGGCTCAAAATACCCGCCTGCAAATCGGGTGAACCATCCCTTTGAAAGAGCGAAGCTTTTTTGCAAATACATCTGCTGAACAGAAAACGTGTTGGATTGATAATACTTGATCGAATCAGAGCGCACGTTGTCAATTTTCGAGGGGTTTAGTCTGTCTTGAGCACTCAGGTCTTGTGTACTTGCAGAGATCGAATAGCCGAGCTGAAATTTATAATATATTTCATCGAACAGATACCCTTCAGGAGAAGCTAACACACCGACATCATATTTGACTTTCCCTTTTGCTCCCCCAAAGAAAGTGATCAAATAGGGACGGGCAGTAAACGTCCAAACCTCTTTGCTCCTTTTAAAAAGCAGCTGCGCATCGTAAAGACCGGGAAAGCAACACGCCTCTTTCATAGGGGAAAGAGTTTCCAGCTCAACTTGAGTGCGGCAAAGATCTTCCGTCCGAAACGTATAAGATTGGGAGGGGATCCCATCGGCTTCGATCACAACTGTCGTGGAGCAAATATTACATGGAGTCAGGGCTGAAAGTACCTGTTCAATCCTCTCTCTGACCACAGCTTCTTCTCTGTAGCGGTTGTTAATGATCTTTAACCAGAGTTCTCCCTCATTCAAAGTCACCCGGTATAAATCCAGGCCTTGTTCCCCAAAAGCATAGGCAAGCTCTTGTGCAAAGTCACACTCTGGTCTGCAAACACCCAAAGACTCCCTATCAATGGGCGATACATAACTTCCTGCATCATCAGTTTTGGGGAATAATCCTTCCGTTGAACCAAGTGGATAGCGGATGGAGCCTGTGGCAGCGATTTTTTCTCCCCGCACGCTATTGACTGTAAGCTGTAGTGTGTCGCCAAGAACATAGGAGATGCCGCCGTTGACACGACTTTTAATATTTCGGCCACGAGGATGCTCATGAATATGATGTTTGTAATTAATCGCGTCATATTCAGCGATTAAAGAAATGTCTTTTAATATAGGGATGCAACTTTGCCGAAAAGGGGTCCAGGCGAGCCCTCCAAATAAACCATCGATTCTTTTTCTTCCCCACCCCAAACTGCATTCAAAATTATATTCCCTCCATTGCTGGGTGGCAACGATGTACTGTGCATTAAATCTTTTAGATCCAAAAAAATCATCAGCCCCGACAGCAAATGAAGGAAGAGAAGGAAACCCATCTGTCGGGAGTAAAAATGAAACTTTTATGTTCCCCACCCTGTCCGCATCATCGCCAAAACCCTCTTTGCCAAACGTTCCTTCTAATATTCCTCTATATACTCTATAATTTGCTGCAAGTTCTATATGATCAAAGGGTTGGAAGTTAGCCGCGTAGATATTATAGGGGGGTACGACACCTCCGCCGAAAGCGATAGTCCCGCATGGCATCATTCTGGCGGATGGCATATTCAAGTACCCCCCCACAAATGAGGCATTATAAAAAAAGGGAAGACGATCATTAATTTCTTTATCGACCTGGCTCACAACTTCCAAATCATCGAAAATAGAAGCGAAAAGCCTTCCCACAAGACCTAAAAGTAACAGGACTTTTTTCATATATAATCCCCTCAAGATAGCCAAGGGGAGAAATTAAAGTAAGATATAATTGAACAAATATAGGGATCTTTCTATACTGCTTCTAAAGAAGGTGTTTTTCATGCTGTTAAATCAAGGAATAGAAATGAGCTATCTAAAAGAATTTCAGACGCAAATCGCAAATCATAATTTAACCTCTATCCTCAAGCTATGGGAGGAGTACTGCTCAGGCGACGAACTAGATTGCGATGAGTTAATACAAATCCTCAAAGCTTTGAAGTATTCCGATATGGCAGAAAATTTTGGCCGCCATGTAGACAGGATCCTTCCTCTGTGGACAGCTCTTGGCGACACTCCTGTTGCTTATGAGATACTCAGCCTCATCATCGATATCCAAACAGAAAACAACGAAATGTTTGCTGACTACGCTTATAATGCGCTCCATAAAAAATTTGGCAATGATCCTAATTTTAATGAAAGGATCCGTCTTGTTGGGTTAAGATCTAGAGATAAATTCCAAGGGGCCATCGGAAACTACGAACTTTTAGCCCATATGCAAAAGGGAAATTACGTCTTTCATATTGGAGGATGGGGTGTTGGCGAAATTGTAGACGTCTCTCCAATAAGAGAACAAGTTAGCGTCGAATTTGATTACGTACCAGGGAGAAAAGACCTCTCCTTTAGCAATGCTTTTAAAACACTTCTCCCCATTCCAGAAGATCACTTCTTAGCAATGCGCTTTGGAACGCCTGATGTTTTAGAACAAAAAGCGAAAGAAAATCCTGCAGAAATGATACGCATTTTACTACGCGACCTCGGCCCAAAAACGGCCAGCGAGATCAAAGATGAACTTTGCGAACTGGTCATCCCTGCAAGTGAATGGCAAAAATGGTGGCAGAGTGCGCGCGCAAAAGTGAAAAAAGACACGATGATCCAATCGCCTGTTGATATTAAAGATCCCTTTATCCTCCTTCGTCAAGAAATGAGACACGAAGATAAGTTACAAAAAGCGCTGGAAGGAAAACCTGATGCCAATACTCTTATCCAAATGGTTTATTCTTTCTTTAAAGATTTTTCTGACACTCTAAAAGACCCTACCTTTAAAGCCCTTCTACAAGATAAACTTAAAGAGGCTCTTTCTTATCAGGAGATCTCCGATGCACAAGAACTTCAGATCCATTTCTTCTTAGAAGACTTAAGCAATGAATCTGAATATGCGCCTATCTTGGAACTTATCCGCCGTTTTAAAGATTTAGAATCGATCATCGATAATATTGAAATCCTCGCATTCAAAAAGCGCCTTCTCACCGAGATCAGAAAACATAAAAGCGATTGGCAGGAGTTTTTCCTCTCCATCTTCTTTAAAATGGACCAAGGAACACTACGCGATTACATTTTGAATGAACTTATAGCTGCAGGGCAGACAGACCAAATAAAAGCAAAACTTGAAACGCTCCTTGCTCAGCCAGGTCAGAATCCTGAAGCCTACATATGGTATTTCCAAAAAGTCATGTCGCAAGACTCCCTTCCATTTGCCGATCAGGCGGGTAGAATACGCTTCTTTGAGGGATTTTTAATCCTTCTTAGCCGCGTGGAAGAGAATCCTGACCAAAGAGATCTCGTTAAAAAGATCCACGCGATCCTTTCTGCCGGTAGATATGCTATTGTCCGCCAAATCATGCAAAAAGCGAGCATCCAAGAGGTGCAAGAGTTCTTGCTTTTAGCTACAAAGTGCCATTCTCTCAGTGATCACGATATCAAAATTTTACATTCCCTTGGAGAAGTGGTCCATCCATCACTTGCCAAATTGCAAAAAAACAAACATAAAGATTCTCTAGAAACCGAAGTGATTTGGACGACCAAAGAAGGGTTTCAAAAGCTGCAAGACAGAATCCAACAAATTGGAACTGTTGAAACAGTGGAAAATGCCAAAGAAATCGAAATTGCAAGATCTCATGGCGACCTTAGAGAAAATGCTGAGTTCAAATCGGCTTTAGAAAAAAGAGATCGCCTCCAAGGGGAGCTCAAGTTTCTATCTGACCAGCTAAATAAGTGCAGAATATTATCAAAAGAAGATATCCCTTCTGATGAAGTGGGCGTTGGATCTATTGTTGAGTGCAAAAATCAAAAAGGGCAAAAAGTCACTTATACGCTCCTAGGCCCCTGGGATGCAGACACTGAAAAAAATATCCTTTCTTTCCAATCCAAACTAGCGCAGACGATGAAAGGAAAAGCCGTTGGTGAAAAATTTCAGTTCCAAGGCGAAGAATACACTATTGCAAGCATTAAAAGTTTTCTGTAATCTATATTTTGATGGAACTTGTAATAGCTAGCACAAACATGCATAAGATCAGAGAATTCCGTTCAATGTTGAAGGGAGTTCCTGGATTAGACCTCTTGTCCCTCTTGGATTTTCCCGATTATGTCCAACCTCCAGAAGAGGGTTTGACATTTGAAGAAAATGCCATCCTAAAAGCTGTACATGCAGCCAAAACACTGGGTAAATGGGTGATCGCTGACGATTCTGGGCTAGTGGTTCCCGCGCTTCAAGGAAAGCCCGGCGTTTACTCCGCGAGGTACGCAGGGGAGAAAGCTACCGACAAAGAAAACCGAAAAAAGCTCCTTCAAGATATGGCGCGCCTTCCCGAAGAACAGAGAACTGCCTACTTCGAATGTGACATCGCGCTCGCTGCACCTGATGGGTTAAAAAAATGTGTCAAAGGAACATGCGAAGGGGCGATTGCTCTCGAAGAAAAGGGAGGAAAAGGCTTCGGCTATGATTCTCTTTTTATCAAACACGAATATGGAAAAACCTTTGGAGAGCTCGGCGAAGATATCAAAAACCGTGTCTCCCATCGCAAAAAAGCTGTTGACAAGCTTCTTCTTACATTAGAATGTATCAAGTAGGATGCATTATTATATTGACGCCTACAACCTACTGTTCAAACTACAGATTAAAAGCTCTTCCCTTCAAAAACAACGGGAAGCCCTTTTAACCACTTTAAAGCCTTACTCCTCCCTAAATCTTACCCTTGTTTTTGATGGCCACGAAATCTGTGAGCGCTCCCATTTTGGCGACCTTGAGGTCATTTACACTCAGGGCGAAACTGCAGATGACTACATCATCAAAGAGATCGAAAATTCTCCTAAGCCCTCATCTCATACTGTAGTCACATCCGACAGACCCCTCGCAACTACCGCCAAAAACCTCGGCGCCAAAATTCTTTCCATCCCTGAATTCCTCACCCTCATTTCAAAAAAGGGAAAGAAAAAACAGGTCGAAAAAACCTTCACCGAAACCCCCGCCGAAATCAAGCGCTTGCTCGCCATCTTCGAAAAAAAACTCAAAGACCAGACTTGAGAGCGAGCGAGCTTATTGGGCGAACGCCGAATTCAAACGCAAAGGCGCAAAATTGCAAAGACGCAAAATTATTTTATTGTGTCATTGCGATTTGGAAGCACCGCAGTTTTGTTGAAGAACTAAAAAAACTATCTATCTTTAGCGCGGTAGCGCTCCCCACGTTCCGGCATGCCTGCGGCATGTCCTGCACGCGGGGCCCCACATCAGTAAGCGCTACCGCGCTAAAGAATAGATGAGCTGCTCCATCAATTATTGCGCGCTTCAGAGACGACCAGGGATACAAGGTCTAATTTATGATGTCTAATATTAACAGTCGCATGTAGCGGCTTCGGCTTCCTCAGGGTGGGATTTGAATGTTGCGTCGCCCCAGGGGTAGCCCATGATGAGCTCTCTCACTTCGAGGATGCTCTTTGATTTGTTTAAGGCTTCTCTGAGCTTTTTTGCGCCGGCGATATTTTTCAAATACCAGCATCCAATGCGTCGCATATCAAGCATCGCTTTTCTTTCACTTTGATAACAAATCACATATTCTAAATGCTGGAGCAAACTGTTGCGATGATCGATTGCGGATCTGATTTTTGGATCTAATCCAGAGAGGGCTCGATAAATATCCTCGATGATCCAAGGCTGTCCAAAAGTGCCTCTTGCCACTAATAGCGCGTCGCAGCCTGTGTGGCTAAAAATGTTGACGGCGCTAGAGGCATCAAACACATCTCCGTTTGCAATCACCTTAATGGTGCGCGCTTCTTGTTTGCATGCGCGGATATGGTCCCAATTTGCTGGGCCTGAGTAACCTTGGGCGCGGGTTCTTCCGTGGACGCAAATGGCTTTGGCACCTGCAGCTTCAGCAATGCGCGTGATTTCAGGGGCATTAATACTTTGAGAGTCCCAGCCCGTGCGCACTTTTATTGTAACAGGAATTTTTACTGCCGAAACCATCTCAGAAATAATGTCGCCAATTATTTTTGGATTTCTAAGTAAGCCGGAACCACTCCCGTCTTTGGTCACCTTGTCTACCGGACATCCACAATTGAGGTCAATCACATCAAACCCAAGGCTTTCGATCATTTTTGCACATTGCGCTGCATATTGCGGCTTGCTTCCGCAGAGTTGAGCGCCAATCGGGTGCATATCCGCCTCGTAATCAAGGTAACGGAAAGTATGGGGATCATAACGGACTAAAGCGTCCATTTTGACCATCTCACAATAGACAAGTCCAGGCTTAAAAGAGGTGGTCATTTTTCGAAAAGGGAGATCGGAGCAACCGGCTAGGGGAGCACAGAAAATATTTGATGGGAGCTCTATATCACCTAATTGAAAAGGAGTTTGTAACATTATCGCACGAAGTTAAGGATGATCCGTTCTGCGAATTGCAGGGCAAAATAGCCGAGCAAAGGGCTTAAATCGAAAGTTCCTCCAATGGGAGGGATGAGCCGTCTAAAAATATTTAGGTAGGGATCTGTATAAAACATGAGAAACCGCATGATTTTATGCCGGGCAAAAGCCGGAAACCACGACCCTACAATCCTGATAAACAGGAGCATTGTGTAGGTAAAGAAAATAGTGTGAACAATATACGCTAACATAATATAGAAACCATTATGCCTTAAAAGGCATTTTTTGCCAAAATATACTGCATGTACATATTAGGGATTACTAAGGAGGGAGGGGAGATTAAGGCAGCTCTCGTCCATTCTGACAAAAAAAAGATTAAAATTGACCTTTTGCGCTCTTTCCCTATCGAGCCCGGCGCTCTTGTAAAACCGCTTTACATTATGAAATCGATTCTTGCGGGAAGGGATCCGATCGTTGTTTCTGGGCTTAACGCCTGGGACGTTTTTATTAGAGAGATCCCCTTTAAACTTTCCAAAAAACGCTCTATTTTGGCAACACTCCCTTTTCAGGTAGAGTCTTTCCTCCCTTATCCTTTGGATAAAAGTATATTAATCCCTTTTATCGAGGGCTCAAAGGTGAATATCACCGCCGCTTCTCACGAAACATTAGAGAACCACTTAAAAGAACTAGGCAGTTTTGAAATAGACCCTCATATAGTCTCCTGCGCCCCGCAAGCTCTCAATCGCCTTGGGCAATTTCTCTATCCCCATCTCTCTTCTTTCCTCTTTTTCCACTTTAGTACGGAAAAGAGCTTTTTTGGCCTTGTTATCGATAAAAAAGTCGTTTTATCTCAAACGCTGAACTCTGTAAAAGAGCTCAATCGCGGTCTGGAATTTTTAAAACAAAAAACACCCGCTCCTTTGCCAAAAGAGGTTGTGGTAACAGGGGATACAAGTTATGCAGGCCTGCTTGGAGAATCTTTCGAAATTTTAATAAATCAAGAAACCGCCCCGTATGCCATACCGCTTGGCCTTGCAATTGACGGAAACATTCAAAATAAAAATAGTATTCAGTTTAGACAAGGGTCATTTGCTGCCGTGGATTCAATGAAAAAAAGGAGCAAAAGATTCCTTCGTTGCGCTCTCATTTGCGGGGCCTTGGCCTTACTCACTTGGTCTCTAAATACTTTTTATGTTCATAAAAGGGAGGAGTTATTAACAGGTGGAAGTGGAAGTTTAGAAGATAAAATTATTTCCTTAGAAAAAAAACTCTCAAAAGAGAAAACCCAATTTCCTTATGTACCAAATGTTCCTAAGGTCAGCGACTTTTTGGTCTATTTAAGCACCCATCCCAAACTTCCTGGAATAAATATTAAAAACGTCGAATATGCTCTTGTAAAGTACCCCAAGCTTGGGGTTTGCACAGATGGGTATAAAGTAAAAGTTTCTGTAGAATTTAGTTCCCCTACCCCCAGACAGGCCCGCGAATTTAGAGAGGCTTTAGCAAAAGACTCCATTGTCGATAAAAAAGAAGAGATCACCTGGAAAGTATCACAAGAAACTTATACAACATCCTTCTTTTTGATGAGGAATAATGAATAAAATTAAAAACCATCCCCTCTTACTCCTCCTCCTTCCACTTCCATTTATCTATTTTCTGTTCTCATTTTACTTCGATATTCAAAGACTGGGGGCGTTGCAAGCAAGGATTGAAACACTCAATTTAAAAACGCTTCTCGTTCAAAAGCAAAAACAAACACAAAATGAAATGATCGGAAAAATCAAAAATGCCGATCATTTTTTTATCGATAAACACTTAGAAAGTTTGAACGGGTTCCGTTTTTCTGAAGAAGTCGTTAGAACAGGCGAGGGGATTCAAGAAGTCGAGGAGGTCCAAATACATCCAGTGCAAGTGGATGACGAAGACCTTAAAAGGATATTGTCAGTTGTAGAAAGTGTCCAGATTGGCCCTTATACCCCTCTTGAAAACTCTCCTCAATTAATTATTAAACAATTTAATCTGACAAAAAAAAGCCAAAACCCCCAAGAAAGTATTTTTATCCTAAATATGCAGCTTATTAAAAGGGAGCCTTTATGAAATACGTACTACTCCTGGTCTTATTAGCAGGTTGCGCCTCCAAAACCGCTCAAGACGAAACACCCCTTACGAGTGTTCAGGTGATGGACCGGAACGGTTTTGCAGAAACAGTTAGCTCAAAAGACCGTTTAGCCACGTTTAACAAAATCGATTTCCTCACCCCTCAGCCTTATCAAAAAGTCCTTCGAGTCTACAACAAAGATCTGACAGGAAAAACAAGATCGATCATCACAAGCTACCACGATAATGGTCTAATTTGGCAATCCCTTGAGGTGGTCGATGGAAGGGCCCATGGTAACTACAAAGAATGGCACGCCAACGGAAAAATCAAACTTGAGGCATCTATTATCGAGGGAATCGCCGATCTGCATGAAACAGCCCAAGCAAGCTGGATCTTTGAAGGACCCAGCAATGTGTGGGATGAAGAGGGCAATAAAATTGCAGAGATCCCCTACGAAAAAGGGGTCCTCCAAGGTATTTCCCATTATTACTATACAGACGGAGCCCTCTGGAAAGAAGTCCCTCTTTATGGTGGAGAAATCAATGGAGCGCTCGTTGTATACGCCCAGGATGGATCTATCTTAGAAAAATCTATTTTTGAAAACGGCCTCTTAAAATCAGCAGAATTTTTAAACCAAGTTTCTGAAATCAAAAATGGCAATGGTTTCTATGCCTCATTTGCTAACGGACAACTTGAATCCCTGACCGAATATCAAAACGGGGTCCCCTGCGGCCTTGTAAAAACTTTTGATGCCACCGGTAATCTCTCTTCCACATATCGCATTCTCGAAGGGAAAAAAGAAGGGGAGGAGATCATCTATCATAGCTCCCACCCCTCTCAGCCAAAAATCTCCCTTGACTGGCATGATGATCTTCTGCAAGGGCAAATAAAAACCTGGTACATCAATGGAACTTTAGAAAGCCAAAGAGAAATTAATGGAAATAAAAAGGAAGGATCCTCCTTTGCTTGGTACAAAGACGGTTCCCTAATGCTTGTAGAAGAATATGAAAAGGATAAGCTCGTCAAAGGCAACTACTACAAGAAAAAAGACAAAAAAGCTGTCTCCGCAATTGAACATGGAAAAGGGATCGCCACCCTATACGATGGCGACGGCATCCTCCTCAGAAAAGTCCC
>JABDAY010000013.1 GCA_013288895.1 Chlamydiota bacterium
CTCTTAGGCCGAGGTTGCCGTAGCGGTGGTAGGTGATGCTGAAGGAGACCTCGCGTAGGTAGTGGAGGAGCTCGAAACGGCCGTTAGCGAGGACGGGGGCGCAGTCGATGTAGGAGAAAGACTCGGAGGCGGCGATTTGCAGATCGTAAGGGGGAGGGGAAATGAGGCGGATCCGTTTGCAGGCGCCGTCTTTTACCCGGTTCTCAAAGCCGGAATAGTCTTCATCGATAAATGAGAAGGGCCATTCTGGATTGCCTTTGGAACAGCTTATTTCGAGGGGGCAGTTTACGCTCAGGGCTGCTGCGAAGACGCGATAAACGTCTAGGGGGTTGTCTTCTTCCTGGATTCTGAAAACAACTTTTTTGTGTGGTTTGTAATAGAAGAGGTTGTCCTCTCCAAGTATTAGGGAAGGGTCGTGGGGCTTTGAAAAGCGTTTGGCATGGTAGGCATAGCTTTCAATGCTGGCTAGCCACATTCCAAGCTCTTCTGCAGACAAAGAAAGATGTCTTAATAGCTTATTTAATGCATTGATGTTTTCGGGCGCAGTATCTTTTTCATGAGGTAGATCGACTTGTTTTGGATAGGCCATTTGAGAAAGATAATTGGGTCCGCCTGCTTTTGCTCCCCTTCCAAAGCTGCTGGCTTTTGTTCCGCCAAAGGGCTGTCTTCTCACTATTGCTCCGGTGATTCCTCTATTGACATAGCAATTTCCAGCTTCAATATGCTCCATCCAATATTCAATCTCCCTTTCATCCAAAGAATGAATGCCAGCTGTAAGTCCGTAGCGGGTGTCGTTGGCAAGGTTAACTGCATCACTTAAATTTTTCGCGCGCATGATTCCTAAAACGGGGCCAAAGAGCTCTGTTTGGTGCATAAAGCTTCCTTTGCGCACGCCAAGTTTTACACCGGGAGACCAAAGGTTGGGGTTGTGAGGATCTTGCTTAGGTTTGACAAGCCATTCTTCCCCTTTGTGAAGTTCTGTAAGACCGAGAAGGAGAGATTCTTTTGAAGGTGCGCGAATAATAGGGGTCACTTTTGAAGAAAGGTCCCAGGGAGTTCCTACTTTTAAACTTAAGACTGCCTCTTTGAGATGCTTTCTAAAATGTTTGTCATCGTAAACTTCCTCTTCTAAGATAGCCAGGCTAGTTGCGCTGCATTTTTGTCCGGAGTGGCCGAAGGCAGATTGAATCAGATCTTTAATAGCCAAATCTCTATCTGCAAGCGCAGTGATAATGAGTGCGTTTTTCCCTCCTGTTTCTGCAGAGAGGTCAAGGCCCGGTCTGAGATGTTGAAAGAGTTTTGCAGTAGAAGTTGCGCCGGTTAATATCACTTTAGAAATACGTGGATCTTTAATCAGCCTACTTCCTTCAGTTTCATCAATGCAGTTGATGAATTGCAAAACTTCTTTGGGAATGCCTGCATCCCATAGGGCATTGACAAGCACCCAGCCTGAAAGAACAGCTTCAGGTGCGGGTTTAAAGATGACGCAGTTGCCGGCGACTAAGGCTGCTAAAATTCCTCCGGCGGGAATAGACACAGGGAAATTCCATGGAGGCGTTACGAGAACTGTTCCTTTAGCTGTCCATTGAACATCTTTGCAAAGCTGCATCTTGAGCATGGTTCTTGCGTAGTATTCAGCAAAGTCGATCGCTTCCGATACCTCGGGATCCCCTTCTAGGATAGTTTTTGCCCCATCAGCCATCATTACACCGATAAAATCGCCTCTTCTTTCTCTCATTCTTTGAGCCGCTTTGGAAAGCATTTCAGGTCTCTGGAAATTTTCTCTCCATCCAGCTTCACTTGTTTTGGCAACGGTTAGGGCATGGTCGATTTGAGTCCAGTTGGCCATTGAATAATTGTAAAGAACCTCTTTTGGATAAGAGGGATCAAAGCCATGGCCGCGAGGGGTCGGCTCGTGGATCTCTTTTCCTCCAATAACAAGGGGGATATCTGGGTGTTTTTTGTGATGCCAGGCTGCTGCAATTTGGCCAGCCCATTCCCTGTTCTGGGGCAATGAAAAATCGGTGTCGGCTTCATTTTCAAAAGGATCTATAAGAGAAAGGGGTTTTTGCTCTTCGAGCCGATTCTGGGTGCGCCTTGGAACAGAGTCGACCTTTTCAATAAGATCGCACCCTTTCGCAAAAAAATCTGCTTGCTCTTCCCATTCTTTTGAATCAGGGGATAGAGAAAAAAGGTGCTTTAAGAAATTTTCAGGCCCTGTATTTTCGTCAAAGCGTCTAAAGAGATAGGAAACTGCGGCATGAAAATCCTGTTTTGTTACAACAGGACAATAAAGGAGGATTTCACCAACAAGCTTTTGCACAGCTCTTCTAATATGATCTGCCATGCCTTCTAACATTTCAAAGCTAATTTCCCATTCTACTTTATTTTCTCCGCTCAAAATTAAAGCATGGGCGATATCAAAGAGATTATGGGTCGCAACGCCGATATGTGTTGCCTTGGCATTTTCAGGGATAAACCCGTAAGAAATCATCCGTTTATAATTAGCATCTACCTCGAGTTTTGATCCGTAGGGAGCCTGATGCCAGCCTCTGTAGCTTGCCTCTACCTGCTCCATAGCTAGATTGGCACCTTTAACAATGCGGATTTTAATGGGAGCTCCCCCATTTTTTATCCGCTGCCTAGCCCAGGAGGTTAGCTCTTGTTGGATAATAAATGAATCGGGGATGTATGCCTGAAGAACTATACCCGCAGAGAGGGTATGAAACTCTTTTTCATTTAAGACCTTCATGAATATCTCTTTTGTCAAAATAAGATCGCGATACTCTTCCATATCGAGATTGACAAACTTATGCCCCCTAGTTCCATCTTTACGTGTATAGAGGTTTTTCATTGCAGCTCTATAGAGTTGTCTCACCCGCTCTGCAATTTGAGAGCAAGTCTTATCCCATCCTAAAAGATGAATTTGGCTAAAAATAGCAGAAGTTTTGACAGAGACATATTCGATTTCAGGCCTCTCTAAATCACTGAGGTAAGCGTTTAGTCTTTTGACCGCTTCATCCTCAGCTAATATCGCCTCGCCAAGATGGTTGAGGTTAACTCTTACCCCCTCTTCTGTTCTTTTTCTAATGTGCTTTAAAAGGGGTCTTGTTTTGCCGGGGATAATTAGGGAAGCCGTTTCTCTCCGAATGATGATTGAAATGATAGGAATACAAAGCGCAAGAAGTGTTCTTCCCATTTTTCCAAAGAGATAAAATCCGAGCTTTTTATACCAAGAAAGATATTTAGGAACCCCATATCCTTTCAGTAAAAAAAGGAGCTGATCTGCGATGCGCATTTTGTTAGAACTTCTAAAGCATTGATCCATCATACTTGTGGTAAATGCCTTTCCTGAAGGATCATGCATCATCCTTGCAAGCTGCTTTTGCAGCTTTTTTTCTTGTGGAGTTTCGATCATTCGGGCTTCTTTTAAAATACAAAGAGCTAATTCTATCGAGAGTGTTTTTCTCTGTTCAGAAGAAAGAGGGTGCCCTTTTGCCGACTCCAAAATAGACAAGGCTTGTTTGATATGTGGCGATAAAAGATCTTTCTGGTGCATAATCTCTTAATAGCATAGCTTCAATAAATGTAAAAAAAATTCCTTTAACTATGAAAAATATTTTATTTTTTCTCCTTGCTCCCCTACTTTCCTTCGCCGCAATTGATCTGGGCGTGGATAACTTTTTAAAGGAAAACCATTTTGAAGCGCTAAAAGGGAAAAAAATTGGCCTGATCACAAATCAGACAGGTGTTGATAAAAACCTTAATACAACCCTTTCCCGGTTAAAGGGGAAAAAATTAGACCTTGTCGCCCTATTTGCTCCCGAACATGGATTTAACGGACTTGCTTATGCAGCAGAAAAGATTGAACAGGAAAAAGAGAGTAGCGGCATTCCCATTCACAGTCTTCACGGGAAAACTAGGCGGCCGTCGGAAGATATGTTAAAGGGGATAGATGTGCTGATTTACGACATCCAAGATATCGGGGTCCGCTCCTACACATATGCGACGACCCTTTTCTATGCGATGGAAGAAGCTGCAAAAAGGGGGATTGAAGTCATTGTTTTGGATCGGCCCAATCCTATCAATGGAATATTAGTCGATGGTCCTATGTTAGAGGAAAAATGGCGTTCCTTTATAGGATACATCAATATCCCTTATTGCCATGGAATGACAATAGGAGAAATGGCCCTCTTTTTTAATGAAGAATATAAAGTGGGATGTAAGCTCAAAGTTGTAACTATGACAGGCTGGAAAAGGGAGATGAGTTTTAAGGACACCGGCCTTTATTGGGTCCCTCCTAGTCCTCAAATTCCTGAGGCAGACACCCCTCTTTATTATGCCTCTACCGGCCTTTTGGGAGAGCTGAGCTCGGTAAGTATTGGGGTGGGGTATACCCTCCCTTTTAAAGTTGTGGGCGCTCCCTGGATCAAGGCAAAAGATTTTGCCTCTAAACTTAACGCTCAAAAACTGCCCGGGGTTCATTTTATCCCGTTTTATTTTCGTCCTTTCTTTGGACTGCATAAGGGGGATGACTGCGAGGGGGTGATGGTCATGCTGACCAATGCACAGACGTACAAACCCGTGTCTGTGCAGTATCTCATCATTGGGATGTTAAAATCCCTTTACCCCAAAAAAATGGATGTCAAAACCATAAGTGCAAATTCAAAAAATCTATTCTGCAAGGCCAATGGCAATGAAAAAATCTTTTCAGTTTTAGAGCAGGAAAAGTATGCCGCCTGGAAAATGATCGAAATGCACAAAGAAGAGCGGGAAGCCTTTCTAACCAAACGCCAAAAATATCTTTTATATTAGTCATTCTCGATGAATTAATTAAAAATAAATTCTTTTTCTCTGCGTCCTCTGCGGCTTAGTCTTCACTCTGCGCTGATGGAGTTCGGTATTCAGCCAACAAGTAGGGGACTGAATGCTGAATTTCATCAGCGCAGAGTGAAGACTGAGCCGCAGAGGACGCAGAGACGGAAAATTATTTTTTAATTTTCCTCTCTTAAATTTCGAATTATGTTGTGTATGCTGGGGTATAATTTATCTAGACTCTGCCTTGCAGTTATTAGGCTGGCGTGTTATGCTGTATACACACAAAAACAGGAGTTTTCTATGTCAAAAGTTATCCCATTAGGAAAGCGTGTGCTAGTCAAACGCTCAGAGGCTAAGACCACAAAAGGGGGGATTTTCCTTCCTGAGACTGCTAAAGAAAAGCCAAAACAAGGGGAAGTTGTTGCGGTTGGACCAGAGCTGGAACTTAAACTGAATGTAGGCGATCAGGTACTTTTCGCAGCTTACAGCGGAACAGAAGTAAAGACAGAAGAACAAGGGGTAGAATACCTCATCATGGCAGAAGACGATATTCTCTGCGTACTACTATAAGGGGCTTATCATGACAAAGATGTTTCAATTCAATGAAGATGCACTAAAATCGATTCTCAAAGGGGTAAGAACACTTGCCAAAGCTGTGATTGTGACATTAGGACCTAAAGGGCGCAATGTTGTAATCAATAAAGGGATGGGCGCGCTCCTTTCGACCAAAGATGGAGTCACAGTTGCTAAAGAGATCTCCCTAAAAGATAAATTTGAAAACATGGGCGCGCAGCTCGTTAAAGAAGCTGCTTCAAAAACAGCAGACCTTGCAGGCGATGGCACGACTACAGCGATTGTGCTCGCAGAAGCGATTTTAACTGGCGGTATAAAAAATGTGATTGCTGGAGCAAATCCCATGAGCGTTAAAAAAGGGATCGAAAAAGCTGCCCAGGCAATGAATGGAGCCCTCACTTCCCTTGCCGTACGCGTAAGCAAGCCAGAGGAAATTAAGCAGATTGCAACTATTTCTGCAAATAACGACTCTGATATCGGTGCTATTATTTCAGAGGCGATGTCGAAGGTGGGTAAAGATGGGACAATTAGCATTGCGGAGGCGAAAGGGATTGAAACCACTCTTGATGTCGTTGAGGGATTGCAGTTCGATAAAGGGTATTCTTCCCCTTATTTTGTCACAAATGCTGAAAAGATGAGCGTTGAGTTAGACAACCCCTTTATTTTAATCACCGATAAAAAACTCTCCTCTGCAAGACAGATTGTCCCCATAATGGAAAAGCTTTTAGAAAAAGCGGGAGCACAATGCCCTTTTTTAATTATTGCAGAAGATATAGATGGAGAGGCGCTTGCAACTCTTGTTGTCAATAAACTCAAAGCGGGGATGCTATTATGCTCTGTTAAAGCGCCCGCATTTGGCGATAAGAGAAAAGCGATGCTTCAAGACATTGCGATTTTAACAGGCGCAACGGTGGTATCAGAAGAAGTAGGCCTTTCTTTAGAAGAGGCAGAATTAGTCGTCCTTGGAAGGGCCAAAAAAGTTAAAATCACTAAAGATGATACGACAATCATTGATGGTGCAGGCAGCTCTCTTGAGCTCAAAGAAAGGGTCGCGCAGATCCGCGCAGAAATCGAAAGATCGACATCAGATTACGATAAGGACAAGCTCGAAGATCGTCTAGCCAAACTTGGAGGCGGTGTAGCTGTCATTAACGTGGGAGCTGCAACAGAAACTGAGCTTAAAGAGAAAAAAGCCCGCGTTGAAGATGCTCTCCATGCCACAAGGGCAGCTGTCCAAGAGGGAATTGTTGCTGGCGGCGGGGTGGCACTACTCCGCGTACTAAAATCACTTGATAGTTTGAAGCTTCCACCAGAAGAGATGATCGGCGTTGAAATTGTGAGACAAGCTGCCTATGCTCCGGCTGCAGCCATTGCGACAAACTGTGGAAAACAAGGCAATTTGATCGCGGAAAAAACCTTTGAAAAAGAAGGCCCCTTTGGCTACAACGGCCTCACCGATAAGTTCAGCGACCTCATTGCAGATGGCGTCATCGACCCCGTCCTCGTTACAAAAAGCGCCCTTACCCACGCAGCATCAGTGGCCGGCCTCTTAATCACCATCGCAGCCATGATCACCGACAAACCCAAACCCAAATCCAAAACCCCTGTCCCTTCAATGGATGGCATGGGAATGGGTGGCATGGGCGGAATGGGAATGGGCGGCATGGATATGATGTAAAAAAGAGGGGGAAGAGGGGGATCGGACACGAGAGAGGGGACGGCTTACCTAAGAGAACGAGGGTCTTATCGAGCCTAATTTTTCTTGTGAACCTGGAGGTATTATAAGCTTTGTAAAAGGTTTTCCTCTTAAGTAAATACCTTCTTTGCCTAGGGTGGTCGCATAAAGAATTAAGGCTTTCACAGCTTCTGCTTGATGTTCTATTTCAGAAGGAATAACTTCGTATGTCAAATTTGCAACACCGGCTTCCTCAGTTTTTGACAATGCGCAATACCCAACAAAACGATTGGTTTCCCGTGTATATATGGCAAACCCGCTAAACTGGCCCATTCTCCACTCCTTGAACCAGGTTGCAACTTTTTTACCTGTTTCATCCTCGAGAATCGGCCTGAGGTCGTGAAGATATTTTTCTGTATTAGAAACGGCTTCCAATCGGAGGTTTTTTGTTAAAATTACCGGCCAATAATATTGGGAGTCGCAACCAATAGTATATTTGGGGTTTGATCCTAACGGTTTTTCCCACGAAGCTGCCTTAAGATAACGGACGGAATTATCGGCAACATTATAAATGAATCTTATATCAGAACAGATGTGCGCCATATGTTACCTTTGTCTGTGATTAATCTTGTTTTTGTTTGGGCTGAAGTAGGGGCTTTTGCGCGTGGGAGTTATTTTCGAGTTGGTTGAGCCTTTTTTGCTCGGAGCGGTAGGATTCATAAGCTTTGCGGATTTCAATTACTTCCTCTATGGTAACTATGCTGTGGCATGCAAGTGCTCGAAGTTTGTCGTTATGCAACTTACAGAGAGCCACCGGATCGTGGCGCTGCGGAATTTGGTCAAACTTGGCTTTTAGCACAGACCAGGTCATTGGAGAATTCCCCCCTAGTAAAGACCAGACGCTCCATAAGCTTACAATCTCGTTAAAGGTTCCAGGGAATGCTTTGAGTGCTAAATCATCAGCGGAAATAATGGATATTGCATATTGAACTCCTCTGATGGTCATTAAGTGTTGTTTTGTAAGAACCTCGATGGAGCCGTGTTTGTTTATCAGGGCTTCATATCTCATGTTGCGGCTTTCTTCGTGAAATTTGATCAGCTGAGCAGGATCATCGTATTTATCATCATATGTGCCTTTACCTTGTGCGTACATAAGCAACTCAATGCTAAGACCATTGACAATGAAACGGGTTACAAAAGGAAGAAGAGGCCGCGCAGCAGCAGCAGCTCCCATAAAGAGAAGAGCCGTTCCCCGTGCACACCATTGTTTTACCTTTGCAGAGGTTGTACCAAAGCAGTTCCGTTGTTCTAGGGGAATAGGAATATTGCCATGGGGATATCTTGCAATTAATGTCTGTACGTCTGCTCCCATACCCACTTTAGCTTTCTCCCTCACTCTGTTCTAAATCAGAGCCGACCGGAACCACTGCAGGATGAAGAATGGCTTCAGGAGAGGGAGGGGAGTTCTCTTCATCGGCTTCAGAGCCAGGAGAGTAGGAAGCTTCCAATTGATTATAAAGGCCGCTTACTTGGGCAGTCTCTGTTCGAGTAGAAGCCCAAAGCGGTGCATCATTCTGTCGAAGATGGGTGTCTTCTTGGCTTTCTACTGCAAGGCGGAAGGAAGGGCGAGACTCTCTAAAAGTACTTGGCTTTGCAGAAGCAACTTGAGATTGTAGCATCTTGTTTTCTTTAAGTAGTTCAGCATGCTCAGTATGTAATCCGTCAACCTCGTCTTGAAGAGCGGCAACCTGTATTCGACCAGAACGGGATGAAACAATCGCCTTTTCTAATTGCTCCCTTGACCATACTACTCTGCCGCCTTGATCATCAACAGCCGGGGTCCCGTCCTCATCACTACTCACGCACACCATATAACGAGCTGTAACTTCTTCTTTTGTTAAAAGGGTTGGCTCACCAGCTTCATTTAACCCTACAAATACACAAGCAGCGGCAACAGCAAGCATGTCTTGCCTGGTGGTGGAACATGCTTGTAGAAGGGCATCACGTTCTTCAGTAAGCTCACGCCGTTCTTGCTCGTGTGCTGAAAGCTGCGCGAGAACAGAATTATTAAGAGTTGTAAGCTTATCACATTTAGCGACGGTATCAAGCAGTTGCCGCTGAAGCTCGGATTGTATTTGGATACGAGCATTATACCTGCTAGCAGTACTGTGCTGAAGTCGCACAAGTTCGGAATGTTGTTGGCAAAGCGCGGAATTGTTTTGGCGAAGCTGGGAATGTTTCTGGTTAAGAGCAGCATACTTTTCATTTTCTTTGTTTTGGGTCTTATGATGTTTAACTACCAAGGCTAAACAAACTAAACCAATAGTTGTAAATACTGCAGCGCCGAGTGTTGTACTTAAAAAGAGAGCATTATTACTTATATAATGTACGGACCCCATGTTGGGTAGGACGCCTGCTAGTGCGAGCCCGAGCACTGTCGCGCCGCCTATGGCTAAAAGTGCTAAAAGGGTGATTTTTGCTGTAGGGCACTTATTTGGATTTGAGTCTTGAATATGATTAGCTGGTGGCGCAGCCGCAGCGCTCCTTGCTGCTTCTATGGAAGAGGATGTATTACTTAAACTTGGTGCATGTGACATATTTGTTCCTATCCTTTGTTAGGTATATTTTATAGCACTAGTTTATCTGAAAGAGCTATATAATTAAACATTATAATATTTTATATATCGATAATGCAAATTAAAATTTGACTTTATAATAGATCTCTTGTGTCCATTTTCGCGGTGTCCATTTTATTCTTGATAATAAAGGCGGTATTGACCTATTATAGAAGCTCTTGTGCACCGGTAGCTCAACTGGATAGAGTACCCGGCTACGAACCGGGCGGTTAGAGGTTCAAGTCCTCTCCGGTGCAATGATTATAATTAAATCTTTAGAGTTTGGTCCGATAGGCACAAATAGTGTTTTGCTTACCTGCTCCGAAACAAAAAAAACGGCGATCGTCGACGCCCCACAGGGGTGTGTCGATACGTGGAAGAAGATGGGTTTAGATGTGGAGATGATACTTTTCACCCACTCCCATTGGGATCATATTGCGGATGCTGCTGCTTTAAAGAGGGAATTTAAGGCGCCTATTTATGTTCATAAGGCAGATGCGCCTAATCTTGAGAGGCCGGGCTCTGATGGCCTGCAACTCCATTTTCCGATAGAAGGGGTGAAGGCAGATCATTACTTAGAAGAGGGACAAGAGCTGATACTTGGAAATTTAACAATTAAGGTCCTCCATACGCCGGGACATTCACCAGGTGGGGTTTGTTTTCTCATAGGGGATCAGTTGATTTCAGGTGATACCCTTTTTCGGGGTGCTATTGGACGGATCGATTTGCCAACTAGCGATCCTGCAAAGATGAAAGAGTCATTAAAAAAGCTCTCAAAATTGCCAAAAAATACACGGGTCTATCCAGGACATGGCGGCTCGACAACAATAGGAGAAGAATTATGATTATGTTAGTGGGAAAGCATGCGCCAAAATTTAAGGCCAAAGCTGTTGTTAAAGGTGAGGTTGTAGAGAATTTTTCTCTGGAAGATCTACATGGAAAGTATGTTTTATTTTTCTTTTATCCTCTTGACTTTACTTTTGTTTGCCCTACAGAACTTCACGCTTTTCAGGAAAAGATCAAAGAGTTTGAAAAAAGAAATGCCGTAGTTGTGGGCTGCTCAGTGGATAGTCATTTTTCCCATGCTGCCTGGATCAATACTTCAAAAACAAAAGGTGGGATCGAAGGGGTAGAATATCCTATTGTCTCCGATCTGAATAAAACGATCGCACAAGCGTATGGTGTACTTAAAGAAGATGATGGTATTGCCTATAGAGGTCAATTTCTCATAGATAAACACGGTATTGTGCGCCACCTCCTCGTGAATGATCTTCCCATAGGCAGATCGGTCGATGAAGCTATTCGCCTGCTCGATGCTCTTATTTTCCATGAGGTTCATGGGGAAGTTTGCCCAGCCAATTGGAAAGCGGGGGAAAGGGCAATGAAACCAACAACAGAAGGATTGATGTCTTACTTTACTAAATGAGGAGAGAAGATCGGGCACGCACGCGGGCACGGGCACGGGCACGAAAGAGAAGAGAGCTTAAGCACTTCCCTCTTTCGTGCCCGTGCCCGCGTGCGTGCCCGATCTTCTTCTTAAGAAGTTAAATAGTCTTGTAAGTCTTTTTCATTGATAATCAGACAAATGGACCCACAAGCCTCAATGATTTCTGGATCTCCTACTCCGGGCAAGCAGATTGCAGAGATAGGAAGGGGGATTTCTTTGTTTTTTAGAAGGTTGATCCCTTTTCTGTAGTCATTAAGGCTAAATCCTTCCTCTTCCACCCTAAAATAAATGAGCTCTCTTTCATAGAGTAATGTCTGTACTGCATAGAGCAATCCTTGACTTCCTTCGGGCGGGTTGCCGAAGGTATCTGCAAGGTGGGGCAATGTTTTGCATAGGTAAGGCGTGCAAAATTCCCCTTTCTCGGCGGCACCGAACAAGAAAATGATGTGTCTCATAACCTTATAAAAGGGAATTTTAGCAATTATTGTAAATTATTATTTTTAATTCTTGCAAAAGATATCGGTTATTAATTACACCACTTTCTTTATACCCAAGTAGGGTAAAAAATTGGGATTTTGACCTGGGTACTATAAGGAGAAAAAGATGACTTCCATTTTCACCTGCTTTTTTTTAGTTTTGCTCGGGATTGCCAATGCCTCTGTTCATATTGAAGAGAGTAGAGCGATCCCTGAGAGAGGATATATTAAGATATCTTCCTACTTTTTCGAATTTGGTCCTGATAATCTGGATCAAATAGAGCCCTTTATAGCTAATTGTGCAAAAGCGGTTGGATCTCAAGCTGTGGATATTGAAGCAGTTGGAGATTTTTGCGGCAAAGATATGCAGACTCTTTTTTCAGCCTATTTTCAGGAAAATCGAGATCTTTTTCAACAACTTCCCCTTGTTGATTGGGAAATGAAGACGATCCATAAAATCATCAGCACCATGGCAGAGAAAAATGTCTTTCAATTAGCGCTTGAAAAAAAGACGCTAGAGAAAAAGGGTAAAAAAATACGCCATGTCCACCCTTTGAGATTTATAGGATATGCTTTTGGAGACCCCCATCTTGCCAGATGCATGCATGAAATTAGAAAGAGTATGTTTAAGTGGCATTCTTTTGTAGAGGGCTTTGGAGAAAGGATGCATGAAGAGTATCATCGCGGCAACCTGAATCCCTATGTCCCTGGATTTGCGGCAGCTCTGAAGGTCGATGAGAGCAAAGTATACGAACATATAAACAAAAAGGACTGGGAAGGTTTAATTAAGTACTTATTATGATTGCGATTATAGCATGTTTATTAGCTGTTATCGTTACGATTCCAGGGCGTATACAAGTGAGCCACGCCGAGGAGATCATGGAGTCGAAAGGGTCGTTTTTTAGCCTTCCTCTTGAGGAATGGGAGCAAAAGGCGATAAGAAATATCATATGCACAATGGCGGAGAAAAATCTTTTGCAACTAGGGCTGGAGAAAAAAACTCTTAAGAAGAAAGGAAAAAAAATAAATCACGTCCACCCCCTAAGATTTGTGGATTATATTTTCTCCGACCCCCATCTTAAAAAATGTATGCAGCAGATTAAAAAAAGCAGCTTTAAATGGAACGGTTTTGTCCGTGGATTTTCTGGAAGGATGATGGAAGAGGCGGTTAAAGATAATCTCCGTCCTTATATTCCAGAATTTTCAGAGCACCTGGCTGTCAATCAAGAGAATCTAAAGATCTACATCGATAACAAAGACTGGGAAGGTCTTTTGAAGTACTTACTTACGAACCCATAAGTTTCTATTGACCTGATAATCTAAAATATTTAATAGATAAATTAAGATGCCTAATTTATCTAAGTCGGTTCAGCCTCGTATTGCCAGAATAAAGGTCAATTATTTTTATTTTGGGTTTCTTTTTGTCTTTTTGACCTTGCTTCATGTCGTTCATATTCTGCTCATTGATCATGGATCTTTAAGCACGAAATTCTTTTTTGTTATCTATTCGATTACCCAATGTTTTTTGCAGATTATGGGGTTAATTCTTATTGGAGGGGTCATCTCTGCTTATCTCCCAAGGTTTTTTACCTCCTTATTTATTGTATGCACTTTTTTACTTTTTTTGGCGCAGGTGGTCGATTTTCCTCTTATTAGGATCATGGATATGTCGATCTGGTATGTGCTTGATTTTTTGCCGCAAGAAAGCCCCAAAAACTTTATTGAGATGCTATATGCAAGCAACATCTCGATCAGCGCTTGGATTACAGGGGGCGTTGTTGGTCTTATCTTTCTTGTATTTGGGGTAGGTTTTTTTCAGTTCACACAAAGAAAAGTTTCAGAAAAACCCCTCCTCCTTACCTATAGCGCGGGAGCTACCACCGTATGCATGGGGTTTATTTGTCTTTTTCTTTGGGATATTTGGGGAATAAATTATGCCAGCATACAAAAAGATGGGTCACATGAAAAAGCTCTTCCTTGGAAGGCAACTTTCTTCTACCCTAAATTAAATTCCCTCGTCCTAAATGCGCCTCTTAAACAGGTGCACGAGGGTTTATTAACAAGTGCCCTGCCTTTAGAGAATAAGCCACCGATTTTTCTTTTTGTTGTTGAGAGCTTAAGAGAAGATTTTATTACGCCGGAGATAGCGCCTAATTTATATAGGTTTAAAAAGGATAACATCTCCTTTGACCTTGCTCTTTCTAATGCAAATGCTACCCAGCTGTCCTGGTTTTCCATTTTCCATTCCAAGCTACCCTTTTATTGGTCTACGGATGCCAAAGGCGCCCCTCCGTTAAAAGTTCTTAAAGACCTTGGGTATAAAATCAATCTGTATACTTCCTCTTGTCTTCGCTACTACGAGATGGATAAGGTGATTTTTGGTGAAGAGAAACAGTTCTTAGATAGCGGTCATTATTTTTCTCATGATGACGAGACTCCTATTCATAAAAGCGATACAGATAATATCAAAGAGCTCTGTAAAACCATTAGAAAATCTAAAAGTATAGATGGAAATGTGTTTGTGGTGTTTCTTGAGTCCACACATTTTAGTTATGATTGGCCAAGGGACAAGGCAACACTCTTTAAGCCATGTTCAGATGGTATCAATTATTTAAAGGCCGCACTTTCCCACGAAGATCTTGGAAAGATTAAAAATAGTTATCGGAATGCTATCCATCACATAGATAGTCTTTTTGGCAAAGTGGACAAAAGAATACCGAAAGAAGCAATTGTGATATTTACGGGAGATCATGGGGAAGAGTTTTACGACCAGGGCTACCTGTTTCATGCATCTAATTTATCAAAGGCTCAAACCCACGTCCCCTTGTACTATAAAATAGGGAAAAATCCTCCCGCGGTGGCCACTGATATGACTTCACACATAGATATTTTTCCTACCATTCTTCACCACATTCAAGGGAAAAAATTTAAACCGGATTTATACCATGGCAGTTCGATCTTTATGAAAAGAAGCTTTCCTTTTCTAGTCTCTGCGCGCTATAATGCGAGCAGAACGCCTTATGAGTTTTTTATCCATAATGGAAAATATAAAATGACGGCTCGCTTTTCAGATGAACACCAGATTTTTAAATCCAAAGAACTTAAAATCCTTTCTCTTCTCGATGATAAAGATGAGCGCATTATCTACTCTCCTCAAATCATCAATGAAGAATTTAACGACGCCCTTCATCACCTGTTCTCTAATCATTAATCCCTGTACCTTCCGTTCCGAAACGCTAGAAAAGCTTGATGATGCCTATGGATTTTTCTTTCCTGCAAATGTCCTCACTTATCCCTCCCACGATCCACAAACCTACTATAATAAAGTCAAAGAATGCCAAACTTTTAGTGAGAATTATGGATATTTTTCCGAAGTCCATCCCCTTGTAGGAAAGTTCACTCCTAATAAACAGGATATAGATATCACCTTAAATATATTAAAAATCATCCACGAAAAGTTAGCGGGAGATCTCCGTATTCATGCAACAAATGAAATTCTCTCAAAGGTCTTGGCCTACCGCGATCTTAAAGAAAAAATGGAAATTCCTATCCCAATAGATGATGGAAAGCTCACCACCTACACTGTAGACACCGTTTTTAATCTTTGGCACGGGATGCCTGCCTTTGCTCTCCTACCAAAAGATAACGAAAGTGCATCTCCATTGCTTATTTATAGAGGCACAGAGTTTTCCCTTAAAGGTTGGGGGTCGATCTTGAGCGATCTCGATTTTAAGGGGCCAGGTTTTTCCGCCTTCAGAAAGGCTCAGCCAAGTATCCACGCATGGCTAGAAAAAATAGGAAAAAAAACACGAGTCCTCGGCTTTAGCTTAGGCGGTGCGCTCACAGCCTACACTCTCCTCTTTGAAAAAGATCTCATCTCCTCTGCCGTAGCATTTAACATGCCCGGCCTCTCTCTCAAAAACTACCAAAAGTGGCAAACTCTCGAAAACCTTCCCCCATTCACAGTTTACCTCACCCAAGGCGATTTCGTAGCAAAAATCGGCCGTACCATCGGCAATCTCCGCATCTGCTCACTCCCCGAACGGATGAAACCCCTCACAGCCCACACCACCCTCATCTCCTTCGCCTCCACATTCTATTTGTCTAAAAGCCTAGAAAGTAAATGAGCAAGATAGAAGGGAATTAATTTTGTTTTTTTACGGCCTTTCAGGCCCAAAAAGTAGCTGTTTTTAGGTTTAATCGATTGGTTTTCCACTCCCGCAAGCTTGCAGGGCTAGAGTTAAGTTCAGCTCAAGGGGCTCTACTATTGCATTTGCAAGTCCAAGGGAGTCTCTCAAAGCATATACCTTACACATAAGATCAAATTTAAAGTCTTCTAGGGTTGGATGAGTTCCAGCAAAAATTTCAGCTACTGCTTTGATTATGTTTTTTTCAATTAAGTAAGGGGATATCTTTCCATTTTTCTGAGGGTTATTAAAAAATTTTTCGCAATATTCTTGGATAGCATCTTGAGAGGGGAAATTTAGTCGGTTTGAGACTGTTTCTGCTGAAGACATATATTCTCCTTAAGTTTATTATTAATTATAATTAATTATGTCATTTTTTATAATTTAATGCAATTAAAATGTAAAATTCTCAATGTCTTTATTACTAGTTACTTAAGCTCATGTTCGATTTCGAGGAGGCGGTTGTATTTGCTGGTCCTGTCGGAGCGGCAGAGGGAGCCGGTTTTGATTTGGCCGGCGTTTGTGGCAACGGCAAGGTCGGCGATGAAGGGGTCTTCAGTTTCGCCGGAACGATGGGAGATGACGGTTTTGTAGCCATTGTCTTTGGCAAGTTGGATGGTGTTTAGGGTTTCTGTAAGGGTGCCAATCTGATTGAGCTTGATGAGGATCGCGTTTGCCACCTTTTCCTTGATCGCTTTTTTTAAGAAAATGGGGTTTGTGACAAAAATATCATCGCCGACAATCTGAATTTTATCTCCCATCTTTTCGGTGAAGAGTTTCCACCCCTCCCAATCGTTTTGATCAAGTCCATCTTCAATAGAGTCAATGGGGTAATTGGCGCAAAGAGAAATGAGATAATCGATATGTTCTTTTGTGGAGCGGTTTAGGTATTTATGGGATTTGTAAAATTCAGAAGCTGCGGGATCAAGTGCTATCGTGATCTCTTTTTTAGGTTTAAAGCCTGCTTTTTCAATCGCTAGCATAATGAAGTCGAGCGCCTCTTCGTTGGAAGAAAAATTGGGTGCAAACCCTCCTTCGTCACCAACTGAAGTTACAAACCCTTTTTCCTTGAGAAGTTTTTTTAGTGTTTGGAAAGTTTCTACCCCCCAGCGAAGGGCCTCTTTAAATGAGGGGGCTCCAATGGGGTGGATCATGAATTCCTGAAACTCTAAATTATTGTCAGAGTGAGCCCCTCCATTGATAATGTTCATCATGGGGACAGGAAGAATGTGGGCGTCGCATCCTCCGATGTAGCGGTAAAGGGGGAGTTTTTTAGAAAGGGCTGCAGCTCTTGCGATTGCAAGGGAGGTGCCTAGGATGGCGTTAGCGCCAAGCTTTCCTTTATTTAGGGTTCCGTCTGCATCGATTAACATTTGATCGAGATGGGCTTGTTGTAGGACGCATTCCCCTTTTAAAAGGCTTGCAATGGGGCCATTGACATGAGCAACAGCTTTACTTACCCCTTTTCCGAAATATCTTTTTTTGTCGTTGTCTCGCAGCTCTAACGCTTCGTGCTCACCCGTAGATGCGCCAGACGGTACAGATGCCTTTCCGGTAAATCCATCGTCTGTTGTCACGTAAACTTTGATTGTAGGAAAACCGCGTGAATCTAAGATTTCAATAGCGTGAATTGACTGAATATTTGGCATAGAGTCCCTTTTTTTAAGATAAGAGAAGAGAAGATCGGGCACGCACGCGGGCACGGGCACGGGCACGAAAGAGGGAACTGCATAAGCTCTCTTCTCTTTCCGGATTTCGTGCCCGTGCCCGTGCCCGCGTGCGTGCCCGATCTTCTTTCCCTATCTGTTGTAGTGTTTTTGATCGACACTTTCCATTAATGCGACATATGAGGCATAGCGTAACGGAGAAACTTTATTTCCTTCTACAGCAATCTTCACTTCGCAATCATTTTCATTCAAATGAGCGCAATCAAGATATTTACAAGAGAAGTTTGAAAATTCTGAAAAATAGTCTTGAATATCTTGCTTAGCGAGCTCCCAAATGCCGAAGCTCCTAATGCCGGGAGTGTCGATGCAAAATCCCCCATTTTCTAGAGGGATGAGATGGGATGTGGTTGTTGTGTGAGAGCCTTTGCTTGTTCGCTCAACAATTTCACCTACTTTAAGGCTACTGCCTAAGACAGCATTAATCAAGGAAGATTTGCCCGTTCCAGACTGGCCAGAAAAAACCGATGTTTTTCCTTGCATGATCTTTTTTAATTCTTCGACCCCCTCAAGGGTTTTGGTGCTAACGGGAATAACGGGTATATCCAGATCTCGGTAGGTACGTAGGAATTCTTCATAAAATTCTACATCTTCGAGTAGATCAATTTTATTTACGACGATCACAGGATCCATATTTCCTTTGCGCGCAGCAATGATATAACGATCGACAATGAAAGTTTTTAAGGCAGGAACCCCTATAGAAACAGTGATAAGAACCTGGTCGATATTGACGGCGATGAGCTGCTCTTTTTTGCGAGCCAAGTTATCGGCGCGAGATAAGACAGACTTTCTCTCTTCGATAAAGGCAATAGAGCCTAGGTTGTGTTCTAAGGGAGAAAAAAGGACAAAATCCCCGACGGCTATGAGATTTTTAAGTTGGGTGTTTTCTTTTTTGAGCGCTCCTTTAAGAGAGCAGATATAATTTTCCCCATCAGCAGAAACGAGAATCCCTTCCAGGGTGATAGAAAGAACGCGTCCTTTTGTAAAGTCCCCTTCAAGGAGATCTTTTTTTTTGATCTTGTCTTGATCGCTCTTTTTGTATTTAGACCTGTCTTTAGATTGAAGATGTTTTCTTTCTTTTCGAAAATCTTTCTTCGTTTCTGAATAATATTTTTCGTAGTTGCTCATGATAACTCGTGTAGTAAGATGGCACCTGCGCTAGCCACATTTAAGGATTCCATCGATGGATGCATAGGAATGGAAATGGATGGGAATCCGTTTTTTGTAACCCCATGAGATTCATTTCCCAAAATGAGGATAAGGGGGGAAGAAATCTTTAGTGTTTTTACATCTTTGCCGTTTTTATCGGCCACATAAGCTTGGAGTTTGTTTTTCTCAATGAGGGCACAAAGATCTTCCCATGATCCGTGTAAAATGGGCAGGTGAAAAGCCGCTCCCTTTGCTGCGCGCATAGATTTGTCATTAAAGGGATCTACACTATTGTCAGTGATGAAAACGCCGTCCCAGCCAAGGGCAAGGGCAGAGCGAAGGAGGGTCCCCATATTTCCCGGGTCAGAAACTCCATCTAAAGCAAGAAGTCGTTTTTTCCCATCGAGGCTCCCTTCTTTTGGGAGCGCTATCTCTGCGGCTATAGGTTCTGGAGAGGCTAAACCTGTAATTTTTTGTAATATTTCTTTTGTCACAAAAAATACCTGATCCGCTTTGTAAGAATAGCTATAGCCCTCCTCTACAATTAATGTTGTAAAGGGTAGGTTTTTTAACTCTTCGATCACTTTTTTTCCGCTAATTAGGACACTTTTATGCTCATGCCTGTAGCTTTTCTCTTTTCTCAAAGTGACAAGATGTTTAACAATCTGATTTTGAAGACTTGTAATTTTCACGTATGAGATTATGGCATATTTTAATTTCTCCAGCAAGATAAGACGCTCTTTAGTTTTACGGGTATTTGTTATTTGTTTAGCTCTCTTAATTTTCCCTGTTATTGTCTATGCAAGCTATGTAACCCTCATTGATGCTCCACGCCATGTTCTTTGGCACCTTTTATTCTTTTTTTTAGCAGTGATTTTTTTAGGCGGCGCCATAACAAGTATTTTAGTGAAGCGTATGGCACAGCCGCTAAGACAGTTAGATGAAGTGATTGTCGAGGTGGAAAAGGGAAACCTCGCTGCAAGATATTCTCCTGACAAACTTGGATTTGAAATAAATATTTTAGGCGCCCATTTTAACAAAGCAATGGACTCGATAGTTGAGCTCAATATTGGCCATGAAATTCAAAAAAGTCTTTTCCCTAAAAAATTACCTACAGTCCCTGGAATTGAGTTGGGAGCCGGGATCCACTTCGCCAAAGAGGTAGGAGGAGATTTTTACGATCTTTTCACCCACGGCTCAAAACTTCATATCACTATTGCGGATACCTCCGGAAAAGGGGTTGGAGCTTGCCTCTATTCTTTGGGTGTGCGTGGCATGCTAAGAAGTTTTGCTTCTGACCCGCTACAAGAAGCCATTGTTTCAACTAACAATCTTTTTTGTGAAGATACAGGTGATACAGGCTCATTTGTTACAGCCTGGATTGGGTGCTACGACCCCCATTCCCACTCCCTAGAATACTCCTCCTGTGGCCACCCTCATGCCCTCCTTTTTCGAGACCATAAAGTCACCGAACTTTCCACACCCGGCATTGCCCTAGGAACTGTCTCCTTCACCTCAGTTAATACCGCTCATCTCAAACTTCAGCGTGGCGATCTCGTTATTCTATTCACTGACGGAGTCACTGAGGCCCGCGATGAAAATGGCAAAATGTTCGGCAAACTGCGCCTCATCGATGCCATCCAGCAAAACAAACACCTCTCCGCCCAAACACTCGTCGACACCATCCTCGCACGCATCTCCCGCGAAGATGACGACATCACCCTCGTCGCCCTAAAGGCTTTTTAACTGTACCTAAAAACGGTACGGTTGAATCGGGCAGTTGTACGGAATAATCGTACAACTGAAATTTGGAATTAAATTCTTGAATATTAGACTTTCAAGATTTAACATTTTGACCATCTTTAGAACGGAGGAATGCTTATGACAGATAAAGATAGACTTGTTGTTTTTGAGGATAAAAAGATCCGCCGAATTTTTCACAATGATGAATGGTATTTTTCGATTATTGATATTATAGAAGTTTTAACTAAAAGTCCAAATCCAAGACGGTATTGGTCCGATCTTAAAATGCAACTTACTGAAACTGAGGGATTTGTTCAACTGTACGGAAAAATCGTACGGTTGAAATTGCTGGCTTCTGATGGCAAAATGAGGGAAACCGATACGGCCAATACAGAGACCGTTTTTCGCATCATCCAATCGATTCCTTCACCCAAAGCAGAACCCTTTAAAAGATGGTTGGCCCGGGTTGGGTATGAGCGCATCCAGGAAATTGAAGATCCTGAACTAGCAACTAAACGGACGCGTGCTATTTACAAAGCTAAGGGATATAGCGATGGTTGGATAGAAAAAAGGATGCGCGGAATTGCAATACGCGAGGAATTAACAGATGAATGGGATAATAGAGGTGTCAGGATTCAGCGTGAATATGCCATTTTAACGGCTGAAATTTCTAAGGCAACCTTTGGAATGACCCCATCGGAATATAAGGAACATAAAGGTTTACAAAAAGAGAATCTTAGAGACCATATGACCGGTTTGGAGTTAATCTTTTCTATGCTTGGAGAAGCTGCAACAAAGGAAATAGCTGTCAGCCAGAATGCTCAAGGTTTTGATGAAAACAAAATAGCCGCCAAAACAGGAGGCAAGATTGCCGGAGATGCAAGACTTCAACTCGAACAGGAAAGTGGAAAGCCAATCATTTCAAAAGAGAATTATTTAAATAATCAGCCTTCCATAGATATAGACACCCCTGCACTGGACTTTGAAGATGAATTTGAGTAAATAGGGATAAAATGAAAAAGCTTGAAAACAACAGAAAGACAAAGACCTTCACTTATAAAGGACTTGGAGTTCCAGTGAAGTTGGTGAATGCCTCCATGAAAAAAGCAATGGGAGTTTGGTTTATTGCTATCAACATGAATAAACTCATGCAAATCGTTTTAGATGCGATTATACATAAACCGACCGCCTTAACGAAAGATGAGCTTCGATATATCCGTACATATTTAGAAATGACTATGACAAACTTTGGCAATGCATTCGGAGAGAGTCATGGTGCAGTTTTAAAATGGGAAGGTAGGCAAAACAGAATTTCTCCTCCGTTAGAATTATGTATTCGTCTCTATGTGCTGAACCATTTGGGCGCCAACGATGAGGAATTCAGGGCATTCTATAGGAAATTCAACCTTCACCGATTGTCTAAAAGCCTGGAAAGAGAAAAGTATATTCTTGTTGTCGATGCAACAACAGACGATATGCGGAGGCCGGCTTTTAGCGAGATGACGTGAGGGGGGCCGCTGGCGCAGGGGAGTGTCGCTTAAGCAGCCGGCTGCTGCTTAAGCGACACTCCCCTGCGCCAGCGGGCCCCCCTCACGTCATCTCGCTAAAAGCCGGCCTCTCTCGTATCTCCCGCGGAGACGACGACATCACCCTTGTCGCTCTCAAGGCTTTTAGTTGTACGGAAAAATCGTACAACTGAAATTTCTGCTTAAGGAGCATGGCCTTGCATTCTTCTATATTCTATTTTTTGTAGGGCTTGGGTGCGTTTTTCTAGTTCAGACAATATCTGATAAATCTATGTGATTTACCGGGATTCTTTCTAATTTATACGATTGTTTTTCTAGCCATGTGTAGCTAAAACTAAAATGATTTGTTGTTGCAAAATCCTCCATCACCTTCCTATCAAGATGACATCCATAGATTTCTAGTTTTTGTAAATTTGTTAAGTTTACAAACTGGAAGATCCCTTCCCTAGTTAAATTTATAATGGTCTTTGGATTCAAGCGAAGAGTTAGCTCCCGAAGGCTTGAGAAGCGTGATAAATAAGCAATTCCTATCTCAGATAAGGGCTCATGAGGAAAGTATAGCTCAAGATCTACCAGCTTCGTTGTTGTGATAGTGCGCGCTAAAGAAATGATCCATTCTTCTGTTGCTTCATCGCAGAAAATAGAAAGGCTATTTAATTTATTAAATCCAACATTTAACTCGGGAGGATAATCTGTAAATTTATCATCTCGACAAACTTCAATTTGCACATCTTCCAATTCACAATCTTTTTCCTCAGAAGCTTTTAAAAGAGAAAGTAACTCCATTTTTTCTGCTTCGCGAATGGTAAAACTTGTCAATCTGGGACAGTGGCGGAGCACGCTTTCGAGGGTAATGGAGGGTAATGAAGGTTCTGGCGGCGGGATCAACACGTTTAGCCTTCTTTCAGGGCCTGGCACTTGCAAAGTAAGGATTTTAAGCTCAGGAAAGTTTGGTTCTCCTTTTATTGGGAATAACAGTTCAAATTCCTTTATTTGTCCCTTGGTATCAAAGGTGGAAGCTCTTATTAAGTTTAATGAAGTGAGCTGTTGTCTTACTTGTAAAATAAGACACGTAGATCTTTCGGCGCCAATCTCATGTAAAAAGGGGCGATACACGTACATCTTATCTAGACGCCCACGATTAGCAGGTGCTTTAAGATTGAGTTTTTTATTATACCAGTACCCCAAGTCTTCATCCCAGGAAAGCAATCGAGATTGAGTGATGTGTGAAATCCACGCTGTATTGATTATATCAGGAAGGCAAGAATTCCATAATTTAGAAGTCCTAGAACAACAGCTTAATTCTGATAATTTTAAATAGGAAAAAATAGATTTAAGCATATCAGGTTGTTGCAGAGTTGGAATTAGTGATAAAGGTGATGCCATATATTTTTCTCTATGAATCCAGAATTTTTTTAAGGATGAGCGCTTTATCTTCGAGGTTTTCATTGACAGAGAGGCGCTCGGCTTCTTTGAGGAGGAGGCCCATTTGTTTACCGGGGGGGATGCCAGCTTTGAGGAGGTCGTCTGAGGTGATGAGGGGAGTGTTGGATTGGATACGGAGGATCGGTTTTTCGAGGGACTGTCTGCGGAGGAGATGCTCGTGGAGGAAGGGTGCGCGCTCCTCTTTTGGGAGGTTTGCAGCGATGATTTTGAGGGTGATCTCGCTGTAGGGGCTTGCGTAGAATTTTGCCCAGGCGATTTTTTCAAGGGTGGTGATTTTTTTTGCTGCTTGGAGAAAGAGGGCGAAGGTTTTTTCTTCTTTGGAGAGTTTTAGGTAGTCGCAAAGGGATTCAATTTGGGGAGAGGTGTAGTTTGGGAAGAGTTGGAGGAGTTCGCTGATGGGAGGGGCGTCTTTTGGGAAGTCTGGGATCGGTTTGACAAGTGGAGTGATCTCGATGTTTTTTAGGTCGGGGAAGATTGTGGAGAGGAGGCCGAGTTTTTGCAGGGTGATGAGGCCAGTATCAAAATGGGCGAACTGGGACATTTTTTTAAACTCTTGCCAGACCCTTTCCATGGCAACTGCGGGAAGGAGGGTGTGGGCTTGGGCAATGATCGCCTCTTGCGTGTTTTTCTCGATGGGGAAATCAAAGCGGGTCGAATAGCGGATAGCGCGCATCATCCGGAGTCTATCTTCTAGGAATCTCTCATGGGGGTCTCCGATGGCGCGGATGATTTTTTTGTTGATGTCCTCTTGCCCTTTTACATAATCTAGAATCTTGTTTTCAATGGGGTCAAAGAACATCCCATTAATCGTAAAATCTCTTCTTGTGGCGTCTTCTTCGGGGGAGGCTCTTTCAATGCCGGTGGGGCGTCTCCCATCGGTATAACCTCGATCTTTTCGGAAAGTGGCCACTTCGAATTTATGGTCACCTTCTACTACGATGACAATGCCAAACGCTACACCTACCGGGATTGTTTTTGGAAAGAGGGCTTGTACCTCGGAAACTGACGCGCTTGTCGCGATGTCGATATCGTCAGAGGGTTTTTGAAGGGATAAATCTCTTACCCAGCCTCCTGCAAAATAGGCGGTATGGCCGGCGGCTTTCAGCTTTTTTACAATGGATGTTGCAATAGCAAGGGTTGGCATATATTATTATGATAGTGAAAAAGGAGAACTATGTCCATCATTCGCACACTCTCTGAACAGACAATCAACCTGATTGCCGCCGGAGAAGTGATTGAAAATCCCGCATCTGTGGTCAAGGAACTGGCCGAAAATGCGCGAGATGCAAAAGCTAAAAATATCAAGATTGAGATTGCGGGCGGGGGTTTTGCAAAGATTGTTGTGAGCGATGATGGAACAGGAATGGGAAAAGATGATGCGGTTTTAAGTATCGAGCGTTATGCCACCTCAAAAATCCGGAGCGCGGATGATTTGCTCTCTTTAAAGACGATGGGATTTAGGGGGGAAGCTTTGGCTTCCATTGCCGCCATTTCAAAAATGAGCATCACCACATCTACGGGCGACATGGGGGTTTGTGTTGAGGTGGAGGGGGGAAAGTTACTTTCTGTAAAACCCGCTCCTAGAAGACGGGGGACAACCGTCGAGGTCCGCTCCCTATTTTACAATGTCCCTGCGCGGAAAAAATTTCAAAAAGGGGAAACCCCATCTGCAAGCGAGATCTCAAAAGCGATCAGTCAGCTTTCTCTTGCTTATCCAGAGATCAACTTTAATGATTCCCCTTTTGGTTTAGCAGAAAGAATAAGGAGGATCTTAGGAGAAGAATTTTTCTCATCGATGGTAAAAATAGATCTGGATGTAGCCTCCGGGTATATCGGAGCTCCTGCATTCTCTCGGCCGAATAGAACGGGGCAATATATTTTTATTAATCAGAGGGGCGTGGTATGCCCTGCTATTTCGTTTGCAGTAAAGGATGGGTACGGCACTTATATTGAGGAGGGGCGCCATCCGGTTTTTGTTTTGCATTTTTCCCTCTCTGAGGATTTAGTAGATGTGAACGTTCATCCTCAGAAAAAAGAGGTGAGACTTGCGGAGGAGGGAAAAATTAAGGAGATGATACGCTCTTCGATTAATAGTAGTTTGCAGAAAAAAACGGGTGTTTCTGTATCTCTCCCTGCATTTACTCCGACTCCTTACCCCACATCTTTTTCTTTTAAGGAGGAACCTTCAGATTTTATTGAAGAAAGACTTCCGATAGATGACACCCATTTTGTAGGGATTTATTACCGTTTTTTAATTATTCAAAAGGAAAAGCTTGTATTTGTGGATCTTCATCTTGCGCAAAAGAGGATTTTTTATGAGCGGATGAAAAAAAAGGAAAAACCCTCAACACAAAGGTTATTATTCCCCCTTACACTCCCCTTTGTTATTGAGGATGATCGCTTGGAAGAATTAAGGGAGATGGGGTTTGAATTGCATCAAGCAAGTGCAAATAGTTTTATCGTCGATGCGATTCCCGATTTTTTAGATGAGATGCGCGTCTCCGATTTTATTCAAAAGCCAGATCAGCAAATGAGCTGCTTTGTATATAAAAAGGGATTTATGCTACAAGAGGGAGTATCTCTCTATAAAGAGTTAATGAAATGCAAAGAGCCCTCCATTTGCCCAGAGGGTAAACCCATAATGACAGGTTTAAATACAGATGAGATCGAACAACTCTTCAAGAATTAAAAAATTTCAGGCCCATCTTAAAAAGTTGGGGTGTGATACTTGTATAATAGAAGATCCTGTCGATCTTTTTTATTTAACGGGGCTCCACTTTTCTTGCGGCACCCTGATGGTCAGCCCAAAAGAGGCTCACCTTTATGTCGATGGACGATATATCCAGGTTGCTCGAGAAAAAAGCCCGACAAAAGTTTCCCTCATTGGAGAACTTGCTCCTGGGAAAATTAAAAAACTGGGGTTTGATAGCGATACTGTTACATACGCAAGGTATTTGAGCTTAAAGAAAAAATTTCCGAAGGCTAAATTAATTTCTCTTTCTTCTCCTGTAAGACCCCTCCGTCTCATTAAAGATAAAGAAGAGATCATCCTTATGAAAAAAAGTGCAGACCTTCTTTGGAAGGGGTATCAGCACATGCAAAAAGAGATCAGAGAGGGAATTTCTGAAAAGGAACTTGCCCTTATTTTTGAAGTGTTTTGTTTGCAAAATGGTGCAGAGGCGATGGCGTTTGACCCGATTGTAGCTTTTGGCCCAAATAGCGCCATGCCCCACTATCGCGCGGGGGATACACGCCTTAAAAAAGGAGATGTTGTCCTTATCGATATCGGTGTTGTTCTCAATAATTATCATTCTGACATGACGAGAATGCAATTTTTTGGGCCAGCCCATCCAAAGTTGGAGAAGATGTACAACGTTGTAAGGGAGTCACAAAGAGCCGCGCTAAAAAAATGCAAGCCGGGCGTTAAACTCAAAGAGCTCGATTTAGCTGCCAGAGCCGTCATGAAAAAAAAGGGGATGGAAGATCTTTTTATTCACGGCCTCGGACACGGGATTGGCCTTCTCACTCATGAGGGGCTAAGAATAAAATTTGATAATATTGATAAAGATATGAAGCTCGAGGCTGGCATGGTGATCACCGTTGAACCAGGCCTTTATGTCCCAAACCTTGGCGGGATCCGCCATGAGGATACTGTATGTATAACCCCGAGAGGATATGAAAATTTCTTTTCTGAATAAATTGAGCTTTAGAAAAAAAGTCTTTTTTGGTCAGCTCACTCTCCTTGTCCTTTTCATGGCTGTGTTTTACCCCTTAGTTGGAAGATCTGTTCGCCAAATTATCAAGGATTCTTCTGTTCCCTCTACGCAAGTCGAGGGATTAACGCAGAATTTTGAATTGGGGTTTCTTATAGTAGGTGGAAGCATTCTTTTGTTTTTCATGTTAATGACGTGGCTCGTCTTTTTCCGTATGAGCATTCCGATCCAAAATATTATTAACGCCATTAAACCCTATCAAAAAACAGAAATACTTCCTCGTATCCCTTTGGATGCCGCCCTTGGGGAAGAAGATGATTTTAATCGTTTAACACAAACATTAAATTCCCTATCAGATAGGGTGCGTAGTCAAATTCAATCACTTACAGAAGAGAGAAATGAAAAAGGAGCCATTCTTGAATCGCTGGGTGAAGGGGTGATTGCTATCGACTCTCTAGGGCGCGTTACTTATATCAATTATACCGGAACAAAAATGTTAATGATCTCCAAGAATGAGCTTATAGGAGAACTGTTCCCGAAACATCGCAAAAATGCACCCGGCCCTCTTTTGACAAAATGCAGGGTACTGCTAGAAAAATGCCAAGAGGAAGGGCATGTGATCACAGATTCCATCGCCATCGACGAGCCCTCCAAACTCTATCTTGATTTGATTGCTGCCCCCATTTCTAAAGGACAGGGAGCGATCCTAGTTATTCAGGATAAAACAAGCCAGCAAAAAGTTTTGGAAATGGGAAAAGATTTTATTGCAAATGCATCACATGAACTTAGAACTCCTATTACGATCATCAAAGGATTTGCAGAAACCCTTCAAGATATGCCTGAGCTTCCTCGCGAAATGATTTCCGACATGACAGAAAAAATTGTCCGCAATTGCCAAAGGATGGAATCTTTAGTAAAAAATCTCCTCACCCTTGCCGACATTGAAAATATCCCCGAGGCCAATTTTCAACCAGCTGACCTTGTCCTCCTCATTGACAATTGCAAACACCTGCTTCTCTCTGTGCATCCTACAGTTAATTTCAGCTTCGAAAAAAGCGGTGATAAAATCATGATCAATGCTGATGCTGATCTCCTAGAGCTAGCCATCATCAATCTTTTAGAAAATGCTGTAAAATACTCCCCTTCTCCTGCACAAGTTTCAGTAAGTCTAGAAGAGCACAAAGATGAAGTGATCCTTAAAATTTCTGATAAAGGGATTGGTATTCCGCCCGGCGATGTGGATCACATTTTCGAGCGTTTCTATACAGTTGATAAAGCGCGTTCTAGACGTCTCGGCGGCGCCGGCCTCGGGCTCTCGATTGTGAAAACCATCATCTCAAAACACGGCGGCACCATCCGCGCCACCTCCACCCTTCAAGTGGGCACCACCTTCATCATCACTCTTCCATATAATATTTGACAATATTTTGTTCGTTTTGCAAGATGGTAAAAAAAGCTTTTTTATACATATTCAACTTTAAGAGAGGGAAAAATATGATCTTACGCATGCTCAGCGTGGTATTAGTACTTGGTAGTTGCTTCACATCTGTATTATACGCCGGTAGCGAACGAGGTGGTCGTATTATTTCAGAGGCAGGAGGAGTTGCGGGCGTTCCAGGAGTTGCGGGTATTCCCGGAGTTGCAGGGGCTGCAGGTGTTGGTGGTCTTATAGGTCTGCCTGGTAGTGTCTTGGATTTTTCCGATTTTTATGCACTCATGCCCACTGATAATGGAGCTCCCGTTGCAGCAGGGGTTGCTGTAGCGTTTCCCAATGGTTCACCAGGAAATTTTGGAGGCATTACTGCCTTAACGTCTTCAACGTTTCAATTAGCCGCTGTAGGTACTTATCTTGTGATGTTTCAGGTGAGTGTAAGCGAAGCTGGGCAACTTATGTTAAGACTTAATGGAGGACTTCTCCCAAATACGGTAGTTGGACGCGCAACAGGAACTTCCCAGATAATAGGGATGTCCTATGTGACTACGTCGGCAGTGAATAGTGTTCTTGAGGTGATTAATCCTCCGGGGAACACCCCTGCATTAACCATTACCCCCGATGCTGGTGGAGCTACAGCTGTTTCGGCGCATCTTACGATTGTGCGAATCCAATAAAATAAACCTTAAGAGAGAGGAATAAACATGATTTTACGCTTGGCTTTAGTGGTGTTTGCACTTGGTAGTAGTTTCGCGTCTACATTATTCGCCGGGAGCGAACGGGGTGGTCGTATTGTTTCAGAGACAGGAGGCGTTGCGGGCGTTCAAGGAGTCGCAGGCGTTGCAGGTGCTGCAGGTGCTGCTGGTATTGGAGGCGTTCAAGGTGTTCCTGGTACTGTCTTGGCCTTTACTGATTTTTATGCATTAATGCCCGGTGACAATTCGGCAACGATTGCAGTTGGCTCTCCGGTGCTTTTTCCAAACACCGGATCTACGACCGGAGTGATCACGGCCTTAACGTCTTCAACGTTTTTATTGCCAGCTATTGGGACTTATTTAGTTCAATTTCAAGTGAGTGTAACTGAACCTGGACAATTGGGCTTAAGTCTTAACGGAGCACTCATTCAAAATTCGGTTGTAGGGCGAGCGACCGGGACTGATCAGATAGTTGGGGTGTCTCTTGTGACAACGACAATTCCGGGTAGTATTCTTGAGGTTGTTAATGCCCCTGGGAATTCCACTGCATTAACTATTACACCTGTGGCCGGAGGTTCACACTCTGTTTCAGCACATCTTTCGATTATGCAGATTCAATAAAAAAAGTTAATTTTAAAAGAGGAACAAATATGATTTTACGCTTGGCTTTAGTGATGTTCGCACTTAGTAGTGGTTTCACATCTATATTATTTGCCGGCAGTGAACGCGCAGGCCGTATTGTAGCAGAGACTGGAGGTGTTCCCGGTGTTCAAGGAGTTGCGGGTGTTGCTGGAATTGTAGGACCTGTGGGTGCCGCGGGTGGTCAAGGGGTGCCTGGTAGTATCGTAGGCTTTTCCGATTTCTTTGCATTGCAGGGAGGGGCGTTTAATGACAATCCCGGAGGAGTTGCAGCCGGCGCGCCAGTATTGTTTCCGCGGACAGGATCTAACAATGGAGTCATCACTCGAGTAGGTACTACTTCAACGTTTCTGTTGCCCACTACTGCGGCTTATTTAGTCATGTTTCAAGTGAGTGTAAACGAAGCTGCACAACTTGAGTTAGCTCTTAATGGAGTAGGCGTCCCGAGTACGGTAGTTGGGCGAGTGACCGGGACTAATCAGATAGTGGGATTAGCTCTTGTGGTTGCGACGGCAGGCGATACGCTTTCGGTTATTAATCATGGGACAACGGGGATTACCGTTACACCTTTAGCCGGTGGGACAAACCCTGCTTCGGCACATCTGGTGATTTTTGAACTTTAACCCATTGAAAAAAATATGACTGAATGCTATCACAAAGAAATAAACACTAAACGTAGGGAAATACTTATATGACGAGTGCCTTCAAAAAGATTCACGTAGCGATCACAGCTGTGTTAATGGCTGCAGCAATTCAGGCAAATGCCTCCGGTTGTAACCCATCACCTTGTAAACCTGCGGAAGTTTGTAATCCGCCATGTTGCGAATATACGGCTTTCAGCATTGACGCTGAATTATTATATTGGAGACCTGAGCTACGCGGTCTTGAAGCTGCTTTTGGAAATACAACGATTGCAACAGTCGTGAACAGCCCAACTTTCACTACGACTACTATCACTGAGACAGACGTGCAGCCTCATTCCAAATGGAGCCCGGGCTGGCGTGTGGGCGCTGATTTTGAGTTTGCTTGCTGCTTTGACATAGAAGCAGACTGGACCCATTTTCAAGGACATGCCACACGTAGCAGTGGGGAACAACACGGACGTTGGAATATAACATATAATGTAGTTGATCTGACTTTGGGACGTCTCTGTTATACAGCGCCCTCTTTTTACTTTAAGCCCTTTATCGGTGTGCGTGGTGCATGGATTCATCAAACGTTAAAATCTCACCTTACGACTTTAGTCACATCAGCTGTAGGAAGCGCCACAACACTCACTTACATGAATGACAAGGAACGCTTCTGGGGTGTTGGACCAGAACTTGGCTTAGAAGCCAACTGGTGCATGGGATGCAACTTTAGTCTTTATGCCATGGTCGACGTTGTCTCTTATTACGGAGATATTAAAACCAAACATAATGATACAGACACCTTCACAAGAACGGCTACTGTCAGCAACATAACAAGTAAAGATTGGTTCAACGATATTGGCACTGATGGTTCATTTGGCCTTCGTTATGATCAACTCTGGACTCAATGTGATTATAGTGTAACTCTTATGCTAAAGTTAGGCATAGAACAACATCGTATTTATGACTTTAGTAACCTCGGATCTGATGGTACATTAAGTTTGGACGGCGGCATTTTTGCAGTCGGCCTCGGTTTAGTTTGGTGAAGTTGAGCGGTTAAGGGCCTAATAGTTCAATAGTAATAGAGGCGTTTACATTTGCCTGCGTACCACCTATTACACTTGCAAGCCCTACGGCGGCAGCCGAAGAGTGATTGACCAAAGTTAAGACTGCTCCGGCCGGTATCGCGAATATAGCTGAGCCGTTATTTTGTTGCGTTCCTGCACCGGAACCATAAATTGTTTGAGGAACAACTACTCCAGTTAAAAACAAAGCGAATTGGTTAGGTTCTGTTCCCGAAACAGAAAAATCAACTCTATAAGTGCCCGCATTCACAACTGTAATACCGGCAGTCCCTGCTGTATGTATAAATCCCGCCGTAAGTGCCCCATTCGAATCAAAAATGACAGAAGCTTCTAGAGCTACGGATTGAACAGCGAGATTATAAATATAGGCGTATTCTATTGTTGCTGCGGGTCCCGTCGGCCCCGCTGGTCCTGTTGCACCTGTAGGTCCCGCTGGGCCTGTTGCGCCTGTTGCGCCAGCTGGACCCGTTGCGCCTGCTGGACCCGCTGGACCTACTGAGCCCGTTGCGCCAGCTGGACCCGTTAGGCCTGTTGCGCCTGTTGCGCCTGCGGGACCCGCTGGACCTACTGGGCCTGTTGCGCCAGCTGGACCCGTTAGGCCTGTTGCACCTGTTGCGCCAGCTGGACCCGCTGGACCTACTGGTCCTGTTGCGCCTGTTGGACCAGCCAGACCTGTTGCGCCCGTTGGACCCGCTGGACCTGCTGGACCCGCTGGCCCCCCCGCTGGCCCTGCTGGGCCTGTTGGCCCTGTTGGCCCTGCTGGACCTTGTTCACCTGTTGCACCCGGAGGGCCTTGTTCATTTATCCCTCCCAAGGGGCTTGTGGGCACTCTGCGACTATAGGCTTTAGAATCCTTGGAATAATTATTAGTGCCAGTTAATTCAGTAGGACTATCGAACTTTTTATTTTCTTGGATTGCAGACAAATGGATTGTAAATATCAACAAAAAGAAGATCGTTTGTAAAATCATATTTTTCCTGTTTACACCTCATGACTCAAAAGATTGCGCTTTTTTTTCGCGGCCTAATTTGCTTCTAAGTAAAATTATTAACATGTATGTTCTAATTTTTCCACTATTATTTCTTTGGTTAAGATAAGAAAAATAGCCACTCAAAAGTCTGTGCCATTTCTAGGTTAATTGGTGAGTTTTTGTAAGGTTAGAGTAAGGAAGTCATTCCGTTGTAAATTTTCTTGATTTTCTCCCGCTCCCTTGCCGGCCTCGGGCTCTCGATTGTGAAAACCATCATCTCAAAACATGGCGGCACCATCCGCGCCACCTCCACCCTTCAAGTGGGCACCACCTTCATCATCACTCTTCCGATGAACCATTAGGGCGCTGACGTTTGCTTCGGTGAGTCTGTGTTTGCTGCAGCGAATGTTGGTTCAAGGAGTTCGATTGTTGTGTTTGTTGCGGCTATTGCGGCTGCTTTTGCTGTATTCCTGAATTCTTCTGTCCATCTTAATTTCCCTCCTCCCAAAAAAGAGAACGTGTAGCCGGCGGCGGAAGCTGGAAACTCTGCGAGTACGGCGAGGGTGGCTGCTGAGGCTGATTTGGCTGTTACGGTCATGAGTACCTCTACGCTTAACTCTCCCGGTTGAAAACGGTTGAAGATACTTCGAATTGCTCCTATTGAAGCTGCAGCTCCTGTAGCTCTCGCAATTGTACGTGATGTATCGGCTAGTGTTTGTGGTAACTGCGGCGAGTCGTTGCGCTGAATATCGTTAACTGCTGCATAGATTGCGTCATTTGCTGCGATTGTTGCAACTGTTGTAGCTTCTACGGCTGCTACGTTCAGTGATGACAGGGATTTCGGGAGGTAATGGTGGGTGGAGTCGCCATCTTTTATAGCAGTTTGGGCGCTTTCAGTGGTGCATTGGGTTTCGAATGGTGCTGTTGCTGTTCCTTTTATCGTGTTTACTGAGATTTCGACTGCTTCTGCAATTGCTGCATAAAATGTATCTGGTAGTTTTCCTCTTTGGCAATCGCCCGGTAGTTGTCCCGGTTGAAAAGGGTAGGTCTGGTTTAGCGCATCTTGTGTGGCTAAGGTTTTTGCAGTCATGCTCGTTTGGTCGGTTATCTCATTGCAACGACCAAAGGTGCAACGACCAAAGGTGCTATTCACTGATAGTACGACAACCGGAACCAGGATTGTCGTGATGCGGCCTGCTACGTCCCATGATTGATCTTGCATGAGGATTCCAAACACTCTTCCTGTTGCTATTGCAGACGCAGTTGCTACAGGTGCGATCGTAACATTTGATGACGGTTCCAAGGCGGAAGCTGCTGCGGCAGCGGCTGATAGTGCTCCTAATGATGTCATTTTTCCTCCAAAAGTTGATTTTGTTTCAACAGTTTAATGAAATAAATACTAAAAATCAATGAAATACTCCCCTACACCCAGAGTTATAATTTAGCGGTTACTAGAGCTTTTAGCGGACCATGGGTGGTTGCGGGGTTGGAATTTCGTATTAAAATCGCTTCAAATCTAGCACAAACCGAATCAATCTCACTGTTTTGCTGCGTTTCAGGAACATTCGTATTTTTAAATAGAGCTTTTAAAGAGACGCGCATTATTTTTACAAATGTCATAAGTGGTATTTGTTCAAAAACAAGACTCAAAGCCTCTTTGTCGGTAGGAAAAGTAGTATCTGCGACTGTTGACGATCTTTTCAGCTTGTCAGCAAGAGAATTTAATTTCTGCATTAAGGTTTTTAATTGTTCTTCTTCCATACTTAGAGCCAATTGAAAAAGGTTTTTAGTAGATAAATGAAGAGCTACATAATAATTGGTACGACCTATAGCATGGGGATCACCTGTCCCGCCTATTTGGGGAAACCTGGAAACTACCCCCTTCATCCAAACACCTACTGCTACTGCAAAGTTTTTAAAAACTCTGGTAATTAATTCATTTTGGGCCTTGGTCTTAATGGTAGGATCAGGTGTGTTGCCCCATTCTTCTAAGGTCATTGGTTCGAATGTTTTAGAGGTTGGTGCTGGTTTTGCTGCTGCTGCCATTAAGTGAGGATATACGATGGGTGGTTGCCCAGGTTGAAAATGGCTGGGCCCGGCAGCTGATGCTGTTGACATTTTTCCTCCAAAGTTTGTTTTTTGCTTTAAATTTAAGTAAATATTACAATATGTTTACATTAAAGTCAAGGATTATTATAGTTTATTTCTAAATTAATAAGTTTGATTTATAATTATTTTTTAATTATTTAATATTTAATAAAATTCAGTGATTATTTATAATTAATAAAATAAAAAAGGAGGTTTTTATGGCTAGTTTAGGTGGTATTGGTACTGGAGTTGCAGGAGAAACGTCTCTTGTGGTTTTTAAACGATTTGAAGCTGATTACAACGAAGTTGAGAGGCTAGCCAGTCAAGGAAGGACAAGGGAATCTTGGGAGCTCTATTGCCAGATAAATTGTTGGGAGGAAGAAAATGTTAAGAGCAAGCGTGGTAATGTCCATCCTATTAACCCAAGACGTCTCCCTCCTGAATGTCTTATTTCAGCTGCAGTAAACGATCAGGGGTTACCAGAGTATATGCGAAGCAGAGCATCATGTAAAGATTTAAAAATAGAACAGACGAGGGTGCCTCTGGGCCTCATACGCGATTGTGCTATTGCCTATCCGAATTTTGCCCATCAATGTCTAAATGATGATCATATTTGGCAAAGACTAAGCCTATCCCCAGAATATATTGCTGATATTGGTCAGGGCAATGAACGTTTTGCCTTTAACGTTCTTACAACTTCTAAAGGGAAAGTTATTTCACAAGGGGGGATTACTTCACAAGGGGGAGTTGTTTCAGAAGATACCCTTCGCTATGATCTTTTTAGAGCCGCAGCTCCTCGCATTTTAAAGCACATTCGCGCAGGTTCATTAATGGCTGAGGCTATCGAGTATTTTACCGCTCACCTAATAGCTACCACTTCTATCATTCCACAGGAGGATTTTGAGCTCGTAAAGCAAATCGCTAGCGCTACCAAAGTAAATCTTCCTGAGTATATAGAGCTTATGAATTCCATAGTAAGAAAGCTTTCTGAGAACCTTGTTCTCAGAACAAGAGCAGGCTACGTAATGGAGGAGGGTAGTAGCGCTGTAAGCGATGAAAAATTGATCCAAACGGTTCAAAATTTAAATTTAGGTCAAGATCCTCAAACTGGATTTAGGTATCTTACTGCTATTCCTCCAACTGCTGCAGCTTTCATGCAAGCAAAAATACATGTTGGTCATGCCTGGTTGAATGAGGGAAATCATCTAGAAGCTGGCAAATGCTTCCTAGAAGCTGCACAGCTTGGTAATAAGAGCGTTCCTATGGAGCACAAGAGAGAACCTCTCATGCTAGCTGCCTCGGCTTTACTTATGAAAATGGGCGAAGGACTCTTTGTTGCTCGCGATAACAAGCTCCTAAATCATGCTCACGCAGATTCTTCTGAAGAAAGAAAATCAAGCGACCCTAACCCAAGCCTTTTATGTCCCACTGATGCAATTAGTTTCGCAGACAATGAACAAGCTCTGGCCGGTGCCCTTCGCAACACCTACCCAGTTAATGAAGAGACGCCCATTAACCACGTCAATCGAGAGATCGCCATCTTATTGAGGAATGTCCCTGTTTCTCAAGCAGCATCTCAGCCCGCTTCTCAAGCCGCTCAGTCTTCTCCTGAAGAGAAAGATAACAACGGCCTTGACTAAAGGATGCACGAGAGTTAAACCTAGAAACGGCAATTGGATGTCGTGTTTTTTGCGGGCAAAGTAGAATTTAAGTAGCTGGTCTTTAAATATTTAAGACTTTATATTAATCTTTATCTTTCCTGTAAAGATGAATTTGAGTATAATTGGATTTATATGAAAGACAATATGAAGCAGATCCTCCGTTCGATTTTAATTGAATTCCGAGAAAGGGATCTCCCAAAACCTATTTTGCGAGAGATTTCTCCCCCTGAGCATCATCCTGATGTGAGAAAAGTATGGGTGCTTATGGGAATGCGCCGTTCAGGGAAAACCTGGTCTGCTTATCAACAGATTCAACTTCGGCAAAATCAGGGTTTTGCTAAAGAAACAAACTTATACATTAATTTCGAAGATGATCGGTTATCTGGTTTTGAGGTTAATAACTTCCAGTTAATTTTGGATGTTTACTTTGAGATGTATCCACAATATATCAATAGTAGTGATTTGTTTTTCTGCTTCGATGAAATCCATGTTGTTCCGGGTTGGGAAAAATTTATCCGTAGGTTGATTGACTCAGAAAAGATGCAAATTTGTGTGACGGGGTCATCGGCTGAAATGCTCAGCAAAGAGCTTGGGACAACTCTTGGCGGGAGAGCCTGGCCTCAAGAGGTTTTCCCTTTTAGTTTTTCCGAATTTCTTAGGCTAAAAGGAGTCGAGAAGACGCCGGCGATGAGTTCTAAAATTCAAGCACAAGTCAGACATTTAGCAAGTGAATATTTGCTTTATGGGGGATTTCCTGAAGCTGTAATAGAACCTAAGGAGCTTCATGCTGCGCTCATTCAGGGGTATATGGATGCGGTTATTTTAAGAGATATCGTAAAGAGGTATGAGATAAGCAACGCAGACATTATACAAAAATACCTGGTGCGCATTCTACGACAACTTGCAGCTCCTTTGAGTGTTACAAAAGTTTATAATACTCTGAAATCAATGGGCCTTGCCATTGGAAAAAATAGTCTATTCGAATATCTCCGATATTTTGAAGATGCTTATGCTGTCCTTTCAGTTCCATTTTTCAGTCTGTCTGAGAGTGTTCGGCAAGTGAATCCTAGAAAAGCCTATGCGATTGACCCAGGTGTGATTACTGCATATTCCGTAAAAAATGATTTCGAGAAGGCTTCCCGCTTGGAAAATGCCGTCTTTTTACATCTGAGGAGAACTTTTAGCAATATTTGTTACTACAAGACTGAGCAGGACAAGAAAGAGGTGGATTTTGTTGTGACATCACCTACCGGGGATCTGATTCTTTTACAGGCGTGTGTAGAAATGCACGAAGAAGAAACGCGAGAACGTGAGCTATCCGCTCTTATCGCCGCTTGCAATGAATTTACTTTAACTGAGGCTTTTATTATCACAGAGGACCACGAAGAAGAAATCACACTAGACAAGGTGGTTATTCATTGCATTCCCTTCTGGAAATGGGCGCAGGATATTCCCGGTCTATGACAAACACTCACTCCTTGTTTTTAGCAGCGGCATCTGTGGTGGCTGCGGCTATTGCGGCTGCTTGAGCATGGTTCAAAAAATGTTGAAATTAGGTAAATGCTTTTTAATGGAGATTTTGGTGAGGGGGTCGGTGAGGGTTTCTTCTTTTTTGGGAGGGGTGTGTTTGGAGAAGTTGAAGAGGTCGTAGAGCTCTAGGGGGATTTTGTAATTGCTTAGTTCATCTTTGGTGATGGTGTGGTGCTTGTGGTCTTGTTCCCATTTGGCTTTTTCATCTTCGAGTATTTTTTTGGCCAGGTCTTTGCCTAAAAGGGCGGCTAAGACGGGGGTGGCTGCATAGCAGAAGTTTGCGGGTTTTGACTTGGCGTCTATGAAAATGTAGTCTTGGAGGGGTGGATACCCTTCCTTGGTTTCAATATTGTAGTAGGTGGTCCCTTTGATGATTTTGGAAAAAGGGAGGGAGGAAAAGGAGAACTTGTCTTTTTTCTTTTTTGCCTCTTCAATAATGGTGTCTATCACTTGGTATTCGAGATCTTTTGTATAAAAGGCTTTATGGGAATAGAGGGATTTGATGAGGGCGGCAGCAGCTTCGTAGAGGTGTTCATTAGGAGCAACGAGGAGTTTTTGAATATTTAATTTTGCAGCTTCATTGGGGTAAGAGATCTGTCTGCGGCTGATATAGACTGTATCTTTTTTTAGTGTTTTTGGTTTTTTTTCGTTGTTTTCTTTTTTTGTAGGGCTCGCCTTTACAAATTGCTTTTTCTCTAAAAGATTACGTAGTTTTCGCTCAGTGAGCATGAAGCTTGAGTAATGTTTTTCTTCGAGAAGTGTACTTTTTTTTTCTTCCATGAATAGGGAGGAGCAAAGGGTAAAGACAATGATGAAAGCAAGAATGAGGGGGAGGATATTCATGGTTTCCTTTGGTAAGTGATCGGTTTATCGCTGGGGAAAAAAAAGGAAAATACGAGAGGTTCTTTTGTGTTTTTTTCCTGCAGAGAAAGGGTGAGCATAAGAGGATGATTACCCTCTTCTTTATCCCAGGTATCGACCCATTCTTCTGCATCAAAAAAGCGGAAAGCTGCAGAGGAAATATTGGGTAAAAGGGGGTCTTTTCTCCCGTAGATATCAAGAATGAGTTCTTTGTTGTTATTCAAATACAGGACCGCATTCTCAAGTCCACCGTCTACGGTAAAAAAAAGGGCAGGGGAAGAGCTGTCTTCGTAGATGTTTGTATAGAAATTTTCTCCCCCAGAAAAGAGTTGGTTTAGGCGCAGTTGGAGAGTGGCCCTAGTTAAAACGGTTTTTTTAATTGCTTTGATTTTACTCTCTGTTTGAGAGTACTCATGAAAAAATTGGATCACGGTTGTTAAAAGAATCCCCGCTAAAAAAAGAGCCACGGATATTTCTAGCAGTGTAAGTGGTCTTCTTTTTCTCATACCGATTTTTCCTTGGGCGTTGAAATGGCAAAAACTTCATATAAGAACGATGGGGATTTTCCTTTGCGCGCCGCGGCGGCAGGAGCGATGACGATTTCTATTCCGACCCTTCGAAAGATCTTGGGGGCCTCCTCTTTTTCATTGATGGTCCAGATTTTGTATTTTTGTTTATACTTTCTCGAAAGAATTTTTATGGGTTCTTCTGTTTCTATAAAAGGGGTGTCTTTTTTTGAACCGGAAAATTTTTTCCATTCTATCTCTTGCATGTAAAGTTTTGATTTTATTTCAGCGAAAGAATTTTCTGCAATTCGCTGGATTTCCATCTTTTCAAGGGAAAGGCTCTCTTTATTTAGAAGGAGTAAAGGTTCATTTATAAATAGGGGTGTGCACAGGATAAAAAGGGTTAGGGCAATCAAAAGTTCTAATAGAATAAAAGGTCGCATCATGGTACAATTTAATGACAAAAACTAATTTTTATTTTTATTATGACTACAGACGTATTTAAAATCAATGAATCTACTGAGATAGATAAAATCAAGGAGGTAGATAATACCCTCTCTCCTTCTCTCTATCCGGCGGTCAGTGCGTTAATATGCGCTGCTGCGGTCCAGCATGTTTGTGAAGAATTAAAGATTGCAGATGCTGATAAGTACAAGAGCGAAGGATTTGGGGCTGTAGATCCCAAGGTCTACGCAGAAAGGCATGTCGATATCAATCAGAGAATTATTAACTCTGCGACAGCAGCTTTGGCATTCTCAGCCGTTGCGCTCGAAATGGCCGCATTCGCTTTAGTTGGGATACCTCTAGTAGCGGCAGCCGCAACCGTGTTTAGTCTTTATGCTAATTCTCAAGAACATCCCGATACCAAATCCATGGGGCTAAGCACAGGGAAGCTGAATACTTATTTGGAGGATCATTCAGTCATTCTAACGGAAAATGGCAAAGAGTCATTTAAGTGGAAAAAGGAACTAGTAGAGTCGGCAAAGCATTCGATTGAGCTTTCCGGAAGTTTTTGCGCAGGAGATGCTTTCCAAGAAATTCTTGACATAATGGAGAGGAAGCTAAAAACCAATAGTGAGCTGCAGATCCATCTCATGTCTACCCCAGATCTTCTTCTGACAGCTGATAAGCAAAGACTCAAAGATCTTCAGGCTCGATTTCCAGATAATTTTCATGTATTACTCACTGAACGCAGTCTTACCACAACCCCAGGCGTGTCTCTGCCGGAAAACCACGTAAAGGTTTTAATTATCGATGAGACATATTTTGTTATGGGGGGATCCAATCTTCAAGAATCGATGCTAAGTACTGGAGAGGGGAAGGACCCACCTCGTGAAAATCGGGGTATACTTGAACAAGCCTCGGGTACCAATTGGCGCGACATGGATATGGTCGGAAAGGGAACCGGAACGCAGGTACTTCGGAGAGAATTCTATAAACTATGGGCTAAATGGTCCTATATTGACAAAAAAGAAACTAGCCTTGTTAACCGGTACAAGCCCGTTGATAGAAGTGATGCTTATTGTGAAGCATTTGAAATAGATCCTCGAAAGGTCGATGATTGCGCGATCAAAATTATCCCCTCTTCTCCGACATTTGCAAAAAATGAGATTCTTGACGAATACTGTCGTCTTTTAGATGAAGCTGCAGCGAAAAAACAGGATGTCACCATCTTAAATATGATCTTTTATCCAAGAGCCGATGTTTTGGAAAAAATAGAAAATGTGATTAAAAGTGGAGCAAAGGTAACCATTATTTCGGCAAACTTGTCTGAAGGTGGAGCCCTTGGTGCTCAAATGTTCTTTGGGGTCAATCGTACCGGCTTTCTCGATGTTCTCACCGCTGCAAAACAATCGGGGCATCTTGATGGTCTTTCCATTCGTGAATACAGCATTGAGGATGGGATGTATCATAAAAAAGCCTGGTGCATTGGAGATGATATCACGATATTGAGTTCTCTTAATCTAGGACCAAAGAGTGAATTATATGATGACGAGCTAACTGTGATTATCAGATCAAAAAAGATCAATGCGTACATGAAAGAAGTGATTGAAAAAGATAAAACCCTTTCAAGAGAGCTCACGCCTGATGAGATAACTTCCTTACAAAGCTCTCTCCGGGGCTTTTTCGGAATCTTCCCCACCGAACTCATATAATTAATTAGTTTTTTTATTTTGTGTCGATAAATAGACATGTCGGGTTCCGTGCGCTTACGCCACGTCCCCCGCGACCCCCCTTGAGCCTCACCTCGCTTCGCCAAATCGTGTGCTCGGAGGTCTAGCTGTGTGTCTACACAGCGTCGCCCCGCGCTGACCGCGCTTCCTGCTATGTGAATTTGTCAACTCATAATAAGCTTTCTCCAATTTTTTGTCGCTCAACTTGTTTGATGCTGTTCGATTTTTTCGACCTTTAAAATTTTTTAAGGACCACCTGCTATCCGTGGTCATACCCGTAAGTACGCCACAAG
>JABDAY010000014.1 GCA_013288895.1 Chlamydiota bacterium
TTTTTTAACCCCTTGCTTTCTTAAAACTTTCTTTTTCGCTACGGCGTAGAGCTTCGCTCAAAAGAGGCGATGAAACCCTTCACACATTAAACCCCAGCATTTCCCTCTTCCTCAGCGACCTCTGCGACTCTGCTCTTCACTCTGCGCTGATGGAATTCGACATTCAACCAATAAGCTTGTTTACTTATCGTCCAGAAAACTCAATTTTTTTTGCAGAAATAGCCTATTTTCTCAGACTTTTGCAACTGTCCCGATTGGGCCTAATAAAATTTTCATTCAGGAGCGAATTAGGTTTAAGGAGGGATCTAGACGGAAAGTTTTGGAGGTCATGGGAAAGGGCTTGATATTCATCACGCCCCAGTAGCTGCCATCGTCACCGTCGTAGGAGACTACTAGTTGCTCGCCGGGGTTAATGGTTCTTTTAACTATGTAAACGACTTCGAGTGGTGTGGGAGTAAGTCCGTAAGGATTCTTCGGAATTGTAAGAATTTCGGGCTCAATATTAGGTTTATCTGAGTGGTTGATAAAACGGGTGAAATTCCCCTTTTTAACTGCGTCAATATAAAGCGCATAGAGCCTTCCGGGATGATATTTCCCTTTTTTATTGTAGATGACTTGCTCTTCTTTAGTAAGCTTCATGTCAGATAAAGACTCAAATGCATATGCACAGTCATCCTCTACATTCTGAGGAGCAATAACAATCTCTCCGGAATAAGAAGCGATCACTTGCCCCTTCACAAGAGGTTTGGCGCAAGGGTGCAAAAATAGCCCAAAGCCAAGTTTACCAGACAATTTCTTACAAACCAAATACTTCGGAATCCCCTCTTTCTCTATTATTCGAGAAACAGCGGCAAGTTCCTTCATCTGTTTAGTAGTGGCTCGTAAAATCTTCTCTTTTTTTGCACGCAAATTCCTAGTGATCGTTTTTACAACTTGATCACTAAGAACTTGCCTTGCCAGTTTATATTTCATTCGTACCATTATACTAAATAATTATAAATTAATAATAAAGACTTATAAAATAACACGCATACCTCTGATAATCAAAGACTTTAAAATCTTTCGATGTTGGAAACATTTAAATGCTTTTGAGCTGCTGCCTTCAGGAAATCTGCGCGCATGACTGTCGGATCGCCTAAAAGAGCTCCTCCCAGCTTTTCATCGCAAATGTAGCTCGTCAATGTATTAAGAGCCTCATTTTCATCGTAGATCGACTCGGCATAAATCAATCTATGCTCATGGAAAACATGGGATGTATTAGTTAAAGTGCCATTTAAATGGGGACATTTTTCCATTGATGTCCCATCTCCTAAAACTTTGTTGAAATATTGCATGCTTAACTCTCCTTCCCGCGGAAGAGGAGGTCCCATCACTACTACGGCAATTTTTTTTCTAGCTTCCTCGGGCAGCTCCTTTTTTATTTTCTGAACCTGACGATCTAGAGCATCAATGCGGTGTTTTGCCGCATCATCTATGAGTTGCAATAAATCGCCTTTAAGCTGCTGTGTGGACCCCTTTCCCTGTAAAATTTCCTCATATTTTTCCAAAAGGGGCAGATATTCGTTCAGCTCGCCCTCAATGCTTGAGCGTATTTGGCTAAGCGTATTCAGAATATCTTGCCGCATCTCTTCCGTATCAACCCCCCTAGATTGCATCCATTCTAGGTTATCAAGCGCGCACGATACATGGGCTATCGCCTTGATATGATGATAATGTTCAGGGATATAACTCACTTCGGTTCTTTTACCTTGATAGCGTAAAATCAGATTATCGCCATTAACCAGAATCACCGGAAGGGCTGTTCCCAAAGACTTTTTCATCTCCTCTTTACGCATAGCATACGTATCAAGGAAAAGCTTATTCATTTTGGCTAACCCCTCTGATACCCCCATTTTTAGTTTACTATAGGGGCAGGCGGAAGCAAGGCTTCTTGAAGAAACCATTCTTAAAATGGGCTGGCGGCTCAAATGAGTCAACCCCCTAACTAAAACACAACCAATTCTTGCAGACATATCATTCTCCTTTTTAATAAGTTATAACAACTTAATTTTAAGCTGTTTAAATTCGCAAAGATGTATTTAGATTAAACGTTAAATGTGCGGCTGGGGCCGCCAAAAGAGAAAGAAAAAGAATTAACACAAGGGGGCGCGGAGGATGCATTTTTTGCTCCTCTAGCCCTGCAAACGGATATTAAAGTAACCAGTATCTTGTCCATGCTGAGAAGTATACTACAACCAGCCTATTAATGTCAATAGGCTTATTGAGAGCCTGCTGGTTCTTCGACTTTTTTCCCTTCGACGCAATTTTCTTCATAATGGTCAGCATCCCATTGCTTGCAATAGCAGAATTTGCCGTTAGGATCATTTTCTACGTAGACGGGATGATCATCCGCTTTTTTCTTTCTAAATCCACATTTTACCGAACACCAGCACTGACAATTTGGATCGGTTTGACATGACTCTTGGGTCTTGCATGATGGCTTACCTACACTATCACAGGCACTAAACAGTAACACTACAGACAAAATCAAAATACTTTTCATAAAAAATCCCTCCTTTTGCTATTTCTAACAAACCAGCGAATAAAAAAGAAAGTAATTTTTCCTTGAGATGTTTTCTGTTGGTGATGTACAGATCATTTAAAAGCACCATAGTTCGGAGAATGTGAATGACATTATGGGACCCTTATAAGGCACTTTTAGGAGAGGAAGTAGTTGACCAGCTGTATCAACTGGCCTCTATATTAAAAGGGGTGAAAATTGTACATGTCAACTCCACCCGCTTAGGTGGAGGAGTTTCAGAGATACTCACAAAAATGGTCCCTTTAACGCAGGCCCTTGGATTGGAGACAGGTTGGGAAGTGATCAAGGGAGACCAGCAATTTTTCGAAAGTACAAAATCTTTTCATAACTCCCTCCAAGGGACAGGAAAAAATCTCCCAGAAGTAGCCAGCCTGCGTTATTACGAAGAAATAAACAGAAAAAATGCAGAGGAACTAAAAGGGGTGCTAGAAGAGGCAAATATTGTTTTTATCCATGACCCCCAGCCCCTTCCTTTGATCGACTATTTTCCAAAGCGCAAAGGAAAATGGGTATGGAGATGCCACCTAGAAATTTCAAATGCCCCAAAACAAGTCTGGCACTATTTAAAGAAGTATGTCGATCAGTATGATGCCAGAATTTTTTCTCAAGCTGAGCACCCGCAAGGGCTTCCCAATCCTGTTTATATTATAGCCCCGAGCATCGACCCATTTAGTGAAAAAAACATCGAACTTAGTCCGGAAGAAGTGGCTGGCGTATACAAAAAATTCGCCATCGACACAAAACGACCCATATTACTACAGGTTTCCCGTTTCGATCGGTTTAAAGATCCCGTGGGAGTCATTGAGGCTTATCGCCTAACAAAGAAATACCACTCCGGTGTCCAATTGGTCCTTGCAGGCGACATGGCAACTGACGATCCTGAAGGAGCTGAGGTGCTTGCAGAAGTAAAAGCTGCCGCGGATAGCGATAAGGATATACACATTCTATGCCTTCCGTCTGAACCACGGACAATCAACGCCTTGCAAAGAGGCGCAGATATCGTCATTCAAAAATCTGTAAAAGAAGGTTTTGGTCTCACTGTTACCGAAGCTCTATGGAAAGCCAAACCCGTAATCGGAGGAAATACAGGAGGAATCAGACTTCAAGTGATCAACGATCGTACGGGATTTCTTGTAAATACACCCGAGGAGGCCGCAAATAAAATCCGCTATCTCTTACAAAATCCTGAGAAAGGAAAAGAATTGGGGTTGGCTGGCAAGCAGCATGTCAAAGATCATTATTTGATCACTAGACATCTTAGAGACTACCTAACCGTGATGATTAACGTTTTATTTCCTAATTGAGCAAGGTCTAATGAAGGGAAATAATGGCCACGCCGGTGCCGAGTGTTTCAAAATTCACAACATGATATCCTTGTTCTTGAAGAAGAGTCACTACGTGAGAGCAAGGAGCTAAAGGCCCTGTGTCATGCAGCGTGATCACTCCATTTTTTGCCATGAAAGGGAGGTAGTCAATAAAATCTTGCATGGCACCCTTCACCGTCCGATCAGCATCGATATGCAGGTAATCGATTTGCCATTCTCTGGCATTTGTCATCGACACATTCTTTGTTGTGTTTAATACAATTTCAATTTCAGGATAATGGTTTCGAAAAAAGGATTTTTGGCTCAGCCATTCAGGCCTGCCCCACCTTCCAATATTGCCATCGACAAGTATGGTTTTCGAATTTTCAATGTGAAGATCTCTTTGTGCTTGGCGCATAACCCTCGGAACAAATCCATCTCCAGAGCCCAGGCAAACACAACATTTCGCTTTTTTAGAATAAGCAAGTCCGTAGTAGAGCATTCCAGCGCCCAGATCCTCTTGCCTAGCGCCATGAAGAAATCCCCAGTGCGCACTCTTGGTGAGCTCCTCCTCAATAAACTGAGGATCGGTAAGGCTAAGGCACAGTAACGAACATAGGAGTACTTTGCTCCCCATTAACATCGATAGCAATGAGGCCATAAGTATTTTTCTGCCCTTTGGATTGATTATGATCTTGGTAACTAGGCGAAGCTGTTGCCGGGATGGTAGCAATTAGAATCCCATTGCGGGTAAGGTTATAGCTAACTACAGCAAGATCCACGCTTGCTTGCCAGTTTAGTACATTCACTCGGTCGGTTGCTGTAAGGAAGCGGTTTTTAAGTTGTCTACCCACAAAACCGCTTACAGGAGATGGGGCCCCTCCCATATAGACAGCTTGCACGGTAATGTTATCTTCTACCCATACAACAGTTGCTGCGCCAAACCCACTGATTGCTAAATTTGGCGCTGTTGAAGAGTGTCCAAGAGAAGAAAGAAGGACCGGCCCCCCAGCAAGCCAGCTATTTGCGCTCGATCCATATTGGTCGTAATAGACAAATCCATTTCCAGAGCCATCGTCGTTTTCCCACACAGCGTAAACATTTCCAAAATTATCGACAGCAATATTTGGATACCCAATGAAAGTGCTTGTAGGCATTACAAGCGGTGTGGCAGATCCCCAGGCCCCTCCTGATTGCGAGCTATTGCTAAGAAGAGTAAAATTTCCACTTATATTGTCTTGAACTACCCAAAGAGCCGTGGCAACACCAGATCCACTGAGGCAAACGGCAATATAGACAATATTTGAACCAGTAACTGTATAGACAGTTTGCTCTGATGAATAAACACCATTGGAAAAAAAGCTCGAACTAATCCCCCCCAAACTATTCTCCCATAAAAAAATCCCTTCATTCGAAGCATTCATCGCTACTGCAGTAGGAACACCACAGGCAATTAATACAGATGAGGAAAGCGACCCACTTAAACTCCAATTATTCCCATTATAATAGGCCGCTTGAACATTTGGAGTATCTTGATTAGACCAAAATGCAAGCCCCTGCCCTGTAGGAGATCCCGCAAAAACAAAGTCTGTAAGGTAATGAGACGAATCAGAGAAAACAGTCGCTACTCCTTCCCATCCAGAAATAAATTTATTATATTGAATATCGTAACTTACCCCATCATAACCTAGCCAAACAGCAAGGGCGTTATTCAAACTATTTAAATTAATACCCGGCGCAGAAGAATTTACATTAAAATTGATTGGATCAGAAAGAACCACAGGAGTGGTCCAGGATCCATTAAGGAGAACAGATCCTCGGGTGAAATTGTTTCCTATTCCTGCTTCTATCCAAACAGCTGCAGCGTTTCCGGCACTATTAACATAAATTGAATTCGCCCCTTGGGCGTTATCCAACATAGAAAAATTTCCTAAATTGGTCACAGTGCCGCTGATGAGTTGAGCGTATTTAATATAGTATGTAGTATTATCATCAGTTGCCGTAGCAATAATGACAGCATTACCATTCCGATCCACACCTACAACCGGATCTATCGCCCCTGTAGTCGTAAAAATATCAACTGGTCCTGTCCAGCCCCCAAATAAGGTTGATCCCGAAAAAAGCAAAATAGCTATATATCTCATAGAAATAAGGATCAAATCATTTTTGTTTTTTTAAAGCAAGAGGTCTAATTAAACTTGTGGGATAACGGGGACAAATTTGTTGATCTCCTCCATCTTAAAACCTTTGGGAAGATCCTTTTCAGTGGCCCTGGGCCAGGGGATGTTTTTTCCAAAGACCCAAAGCTCGCCTCGCACAATGAGATCATCCCCTGCGCGCCAGAATTCAGCTTTGTAGACGTGCCCCTTCTCAGGGTCTACGATTTTGCCTTTGTACTTGTCGCTGCCGCCTTCGCTTTCTACATCATAGACAAAATCCATTCCGCAGTAAGGAGGATTTCCTACAACACCCGGCGCTTTTTCTTTTTGTTCAAGAATCGTGTCCTTGATATTTCCCTCTTCATCATAAGTGGCTAGCATCCTTCCGTAGTATTTATCTTGATATTTGTAGATCGCTACTAAAGCTCGAGGTGTGTCCGATTTCTCATCTCTGCTTTTCCATAAGCCCGTAATACCACCCTCATCTACAAAATCAGCGCTCGAGCTCGTTGAGCAAGAAACAACAATCCCCAGTGCAAAAACAACCCCTAATAATACTTTCATCATATTTTACATGTATACGGCAAAGGGTATTTATGTCAATTTGCCAATCCATCGGCCCAGCTCAAAAATATTATAGACTTAAATAATGACATACATTAGAATAGCTATCTATGGCTGATATTATTATAGATAATTTACTAAATTTTACAGATTTAGTTAATTTATCAAATCATAGTCAAGGAAATTTTCAAATTAATGAAACTGATACTGTTTCAAAGGTAGCACTCCTTTTTAAAGAAGCTATCCAGCAGCAGCACCATTTAATCCCGCCTGATCCTAAACCGATAGACCCTTCTTGCCAAACAGCAAAAAAGGTGATCCTGGTTGTAGGAGCTGTACTGGGAGTTCTCCTGGCCGGAGGGATCATAGCTGGAACTGTAGCAAGCCACTACACCAGCTTTAGTTTTTCTGTTATCCCCTTTGGGAACACCATCGCAATTCCCTGGATTTCTGTAGTTATTGCATCTACTTCTGTGGCTCTTGCGGCTATCTGCATAAGTGTGCTTCTTAAAAAAAGAACTCCCCGAGAAGAGCGTTTCCATCCCTTTGTACATAGAATATTTTCTGCTTCATTAGAGGAATGTGGACTTTCTCGAAGAGATCTACACTCCTTTGAATCGGTAAAAAAGCTCAATGAGCAGCTTCAGAAAGAGGGATTCGTTACCATTGGTTCCTGTCCTGATTTACACATCAACCATCAAGATAACGAAGCTTCGGCTATGATTAAGTTTTTGCTGACAGCTCATTCTCTATCTTGTAACGATATCACTTGGAAATTGATCAAAGCGGTTTGCTTTAAAAGAGATGAGGATCTTTGCCAGACTGCGATAGGAAAATCCCAAGAAATCCTTGTTCTTCTTTTTAATGAACTCAAAAAACCTGGCTTGACTCCAAGCAATGAAATAACAATTGAGAAAGTTATAGGTAGTATTCTCGCGTTCTACCCATTCTTTGGACCTAATGAAAGCAACAACCTAAGCATTCCACAAAAAATTCAAGGGTCTTGGGAAATGGTCAACTGTTCTACTACTCCCATCCAACTCACTCCAGATTACCTTGGCCCACCTCTATTCTGCTATGGTCTAAAACCCATAGATAACGAAAGAGCGAGTCCCCTCCTTTTATTTATGGGAACCCCCCATCTCACAGCTTCCGGATTTTTCCTCGCCCTCTTGACGGATACGATCCCATTTACAACCATTGGAGAATCTATTTATTCCATTTTTGGAAAAAAAGAAATTAAAAAGTGGTTATTAAGTAACAAAGAGAAAAAAGCCAAACTCTATGGTGTAAGCCTTGGAGGAAGCACAGCTCTTCTTACTGTAGCCGATTTTCCTAAGTATGTAGCAGAGGTGCACGCATACTCCTCTCCTTCCCCCCTTTTACGCGTCAGAGAAAAATATAGCAAAAACACCGAAGGTTTAGCCGATGAAAAACCCCAAGTTTACGTTTATTGTCAAAAAAACGACTCTGTTACCCTTCTCGGAACTGGTTGGCATGAGGATTGGCACGTGATCAATATGTTCGCCACTACAACCTACTCTTCTCCTCTAGCCCATGCAAAAAGCTTGGCCGGACACAAGGAAGTTCTTTTTCTAAGAGCGAATATCAAGAAAGAAAATAATCGTTTTTCTCGAAAAATCACTCACATTGGACATCAAATAGCCTCTGTCCCCACATGTCTGATTCTGTCCCTATTGCTGCTAATTAAAAGCGGATACTCAACGGCAAGATCGATTCAATTTAAGGTAACGGTCAAAGGAAGATGATCTGATAGATAGGCTGGATCGCGAGAGCCGTCATAAGCCCAAGATTGGAATTCTGAATGAGAAACGGCCGAAGTCAAATGGTTACTTCTTTTAGTTTTGTGTAGCAAAATGCGGTCATAAAGGACCCATTTGCACACCTCCCCCTCATGACCTATGTGCATATCATAGAAGGAACCGGTCGCTTTATTTCCCCTATGAGTATTAAAAAAATAGTCGTGAACAAAATAATCGTGAAATTTCCTGAAAATATGCCTTAATTTTGAGCAATCATTGGTTCTCCCATGGACATCAATATCTGACATATTAAAATCCCCACACAAAAAAATGGGTGTGTCTGGATTCTCTTTTTGATCCTTATCAATGAGGTCCGCCACACTTGTGATTTGTTCTTGTCGAATCTTTTGATACCGAGGCCCAAATTTTGCTTGCAAGTGGGTGTTATAAAAAATTATCTCCTTCCCTTTTATCATTACTGAGACGCGGAGCACCCCCTTAGAAGCGAAATCATCTTCCCCTCCAAGATTTGTGAATTTGTGAAATCGGATCCCCTCTTTGTTTATTGGATGACGGCTAGCAAATATAAGCCCACTATTTATCAGCTTACCTCCACCTACACTATGAATAATATGGTAACCTTTTAAATCCTTACATAGACTTGCCGTAGCTAGGGGGCAAAAAACCTCTTGAAAAGTGATGATATCACTTTTTAAGATTTGTGCGATGATCTTGATCCTTTTAACTGCCGGATCTAATCGCTTGTCTTTGGAGGGAGAAAAAAGACCTTTTACACAATGCCCCACATTTTGAAGTCGTGTAACAAAAGAGGGTAGCATTCCCACATTGAACGTTGTGATCACAAGCTTTTTCGACTGATCATTGCTTGCATCTTTAGCCTCTTGACCAGTCCATGTGGGATCTTGCCTCACTACTCCATCTTTTTTAAAATATAAACCAGTAGCAGTGAAAAAAGCCAACCCACCCACTCCAACTAAGGACCAACTAGCGATAGTATTCACCCCTGAAATCACCTTAAGCTGGCTCAAAAGCCCCGTCAGTAAACAAGCAGTACTTGCAAGCGCCAAAAAAGTAATAACCAATATTTTATTATCATAAATAAATACACACGGCCTACAACAAATAGATTGAAAATTATTATTAGAAATAGCACTCATAATTTCACAATAGGCCTTTTGAATAGCAATATTTTACGATAATTTACATAACTAAACAACAAAAATAAGCGTAACAGCGCTCTTAATTAAAAAAATTTCTTGAGTTCTAATATCTATTCTCTATATATGAATGATGAACGGAGTCTATGCCTATGGCTTATGAGAAAGAGATAGCTAAATATTATCAGGGTATCGAAGCTCAGAGTTACGAAGAGGTTATAAAGCTGTTTTCTAAAGATGCTGTTATCATCCATCCGATATTTGGAGATAAACCAGCGAGTGAGTTTTTTAAAATGTTACTCGAGCGAGCAACAAAAGCACATAAAATTCATATAAAAAACCAATTCAGTGATCCTAAAGAGCCCGGCAGAGTGGCTGTCTATTTTACAGCTGATGCAGTAAAAACAACAGAAGGGAACGACTTTGAAATCAAACATAGCGTACACATTTTTGATTTCTCAAAGAGTGGGACTATTGAACAGATGATCGTCATCTTCGACACCTACCCGATGCGAAAGTTTTTTGAACACGTTACGACGTAGACTCTTCTTTGCGCCAGAAAACGACTTGATCCCCATAAGAATCAACTACTGCTTCCCAAGAATGGTCAGTAAAAGAAGGGTCGGTATTCCCTATTTTCGATTCCACTCTCCCCTTCCCAAGATACCTCCCAAGATGCGTATAAACACCATCCTTTAAATACATGACTAAATCTCCTACTTTGGGCTCAAGAACTGGCACGTAACCCCATTTTGGCAACAATTCTAAAAGTATCCCTTCGACGTTGCAAAAAGATAAAAATTCTATCACAGCTGGCTCCAAAGCGCGCAGGAGAGCAAAGGTAGTGCAAGATAGTCTCTGAGGAGCAAGATCTGGACAGATCTTAACCATTTCTGCAAGCTCTTCACGACTTGAAATACCTAAAATCTCAAGCGCTTCATCTGTAAATTCTTCCGGCAAAGGAGTGCTATTAAATCCAATATTTCGTGTAACAACACTTTCAAGTTCACACGCAATACGGTCACATTCTTGAGAATCACAAGCAAAACGGGGCCTTCCTTCAAAGAAATCACCCATCCAGGATACTATTTTCTCTAGAAGGGGGTCATCAAACTTCTCGTTTGGAGGTGATAGGATATAAAATCCAGTTACATTGTAACTAGCTCCTTTGGGAGGAAAGGCTGGATCTCTGTCTGGATATGCATCAAGTACGCCTGGCATAACATACAATTCTGAAATCTCATCAATTACATAAATATCTACAAGCTCGTCTAATCTCGTAGCAATCAAAGACTCCTGTGTCATAGGTCTTTTAAAACCAGCTAACGGTGGTCCATAAGATGTTATAATAGAAATTGGATCAAGTGCCATATTTACCCAGGTTGGCGGCGAGCCGCTTTGAGAGTGAAGTTGAATAAGTCCCTTCTTTTTCCTTGCGCCAGATGAGGATTTGATCCCCGTATTGGGGAAATACTGCTTCCAAAGGATGATGAGCAAAACAAGAGTTGGCACCCCCCGGTTTCGACTCAGCTCTCCCCTCTCCAATATACCTCCCAAGATGCTTAGGAACACCATTATTTAGATACATGACTAAATCCCCTACTTTGGGCTCAAGAACTGTCACGTAACCCCATTTTGGCAACAATTCTAAAAGTGAATCGTCATTTTCTACAATTACACAACCCACTCTGCTTTTAAACGATAAATAAGATAAATAATCTGCCACTCCCGGCTCTTTAGCTCGCAGTAAAGCAAAGATATAGCAAGGTAGCTTCTGCGGAGTAAAATATGGTTGTATTCTTTTAAATATTTCTGACAATTCTGCAAGATCTTTTCGATTTGAAATCCCTAAAATCTCAAGCGCTTCATCTGTAAATTCTTCGGGCAAAAGAGTGTTTTCAAATCCTATATTTCGTGTACAAACATTTGCAATCTCACATAAAAGATGAGCCCGTTCTTTGAGATCACAAGCAAGACGAGGCCTTCCTTCAAAAAAATCATTCATCCAGACTCCTATTTTTTCAAGGAGGGGATCTTTAAAATACTCCCTTGGAGGTGACAGTACATACCATCCTGTTACATCGATAGCCCCTTCAGGAAACTTTAGGTCTGTGTCTAGGTATGTATCACGTAGACCCGGCAAAACATGAAATGTTGAAACTGGCTTACCAAGAGGAACGAAAAGAATTTCGCTTAATTTCTCCATAGTCAAAGACATCTGTGTCCTAGGTCTTTTAAAACCAGTTAACGGGGGTCCATAAGTCGTTAAAATAGAAATTTTTTCTTTAGGAGGATCCTTCACCCCAAGGGTAAACCCCTTCACCTGAAATGCGCCCCTAAGCCCTGCGAATCCGGCCTCTGCTGCCATAATTACTCCTTATAGTATTAAAATTAGTATTATATATGATTTCTCAATTTATTGCTATGAAATTATTAATATTATTAACATTTTTTAGAAATGTCCCCTCCACGGAACATGGGAGGACCTGTCACTATGATTATCAAGGAGTTGCATCAAAAATATCTTTTAAATATGTTTGATTGTTTCTTGAGAAAGGCGGGCGCTCTTGACCATTTCTTTTGCATCTTTTATTGACATTGTTTCAGAAGAGGCAAATGCCTTGATCGCTTGCTCTGCAAGATTAAGCACTTCTGCAGCTCTCTTAGGATTGATAGAAACGTACAAATTAGAGATAGCGACAAGTTTTTCGACCCTCGCGTAGGATCCGTCGCATCTACCTTCCCAAGCTTTCTGAAACGCTATTTCCAATGTTTCTGTAGCAGCTTTTAGATCACCCGTCTGTTTCTCTTCATCGGCAATCTTGCAAAGAGCATCTGCTGCCATTGTTCCCGGATAATGCATTGCCGCGTATTCACGGGCACACTGAAAAGATGTTTTTGCCTGAATTTGATCTCTAGCCGCAACATACGCTTTTCCCATGTCACGATAGGTGCCCCACCATAAATAATAATGAAGACTCTTCTCTTTATCAGGAATGCTTTTTTCTAAACTAGCTGCCTCGGTAAGTTCACCTGGAAAAACAGTAGGAGCGAATCTGCTTCTCAGCTGGGCTATTTTGCACAAACACCTAACTGCATCCACCCTTCTACCAGGCACATCCGCTTTTATGGCGTAGACAGCTCTTCTAGCTAAGGCCAATGGTAATTTTGCAGAATAAGTGCAGCCTTGTTGATAAAGAAGCTCTGCCGCGCTGCAATATTGGTCTACTTTCTGATTAGGCCCATAACAAGAATAAGCCGCATATAATTGTTGTGGGACACCTAGTCTAAATATACCTGGGATAAGACCTGCCATAACTACTCCTTTAAAAGCTTTAAATGGTGTCCAAGTCTACAGAAGAGAACAGATTATTTCTAGAAAAAGTTACTATCTGATATGTATTAGCGGCGATGTGACTTAATCAGTCTCCATTTACTCAGGAATTTCTCTACTAACCCAAGTTGCTAGTCAATCATCCTTAAAATTCGCCTAGGCTTCTGTGCCGTCAATTTTTTTAAGGGCGAATTTTAAGGACGATTGACTAGCAAATGACAAAAATGCGCCAGTTTGGTTGAGGGGTCATCTTTCTTAATTGCGGCAGCAATGTAGGATGCGGAGCCCCTTGTGCAGGACAGGCCAAAGGCCTGCCGGAACATGGGGTATAGATTGATTAGGAATAAGAAGCTGCGGCAGCAGCGAGACAATATCACAAATTGGATTTCTTTCGCTGCTACCGCAGCTTTGAGCGCTGCCACCGCAGCTTTGAGGTGGGGTATCATCTATTCCCCATGTTCCGGCAGGCCTTTGGCCTGTCCTGCACAAGGGGCTCCGCATCAGTTATTGCTGCCGCAATAAAGAAAAACAGCAATAAAGGAGCGGGGAGGCAGGGTTTAAGCGAGATGAGGCGAAGGGGCCCCGCTGGCGCAAGGGAATAACGCGCAAGCAGCCAAAGGCTGCTTGCGCGTTATTCCCTTGCGCCAGCGGGGCCCCTTCGCCTCATCTCGCTTAAACCCTGCCTCCCCGCTCCTTCCACGGTTCTCTCTCCAAGCTTTCAGATCTTAAACCTATTTTCACTTACGGTTAGAGCTCTCAGCTAGCTGGCTGGGAAAACTCGATGGGCGCCCCATCATCCTCAATAAATGCCATCCAGACACCTTCAAATAAGCATGGTTCTAGAAGGATCTTTTTGCCTTTGACTGCCTCTTTGATATCCTTAACGATGAAACCAACGTGGGAAACAGTCTGGATGAGAGGATGGAGCTTGCAATCATCATCAAAACAGATCCACTCAATACGGAACTCTGACTTTTCACAATCGGAGGCCCAACACTGAAACTCTGGAAAATATCTCATCCCCTCTTTTGGTTTATCAATGATGATTCCAATATGGTCGTATTTGTGCATAATCCAAGCCTAAAGAGACTTCCCTTGTAAAGCTTTTTCTAACGCTACAACTAGCTTAGGAATTTCATCCTGAACGGTACTCCAAACGATGCGATAACTAATGTCAAAATATCCGTGTATGAGTTGATTTCTCATACCGATGATTTTTCTCCAAGGTATATTGGGAAAAGCTTCTTTGCAGAGAGAAGACACAGCGTTAGCCGCCTCGCCTATGAGGAGCAACTCTCTTATAATACCACCTAACAGAAGACGATCCTCTTCCAAATCAGATTCTACTCTGTTACGAATATGATGAGATATTGCCTTGGCAGCATCCAACATATGATTAAGTCGGTGTAAATCCTTCTTGTCCATAAATAAGGTATGATTGTTGGATTACTTCGTTTCTAAAAAGCTTACTAATGTCTTCAGGTGTCCTAAGATCTATTTCCCGTCCTATATTCTGGGAAAGTTCTTCTTTCATATCCACTATGCCAAATAAACTTGGGATGTGCTGAGGATCAAATTCCACTAATACATCCACATCACTAGCTTCAGTAAAATGATCAGATAACACAGAACCAAAAAGGGCTAATTTAATAATATGGTGCGACTGACAAAATTTTTTTATCCATTTCTCAGGAATATTAATCTTAGGCTTCATTGGCCTCCTAGGTATCAATTGGGCTATGTATTACATATTAACATAAAAAAGATATATACCCAAGTAAGTTCAAAAATTTGTGCCTAGTTCACCTTGGTATTAGTCCAATGACACGAGCAGGCGCCTCATTGCCCAGTAGTTTTAGTGGCAATGCAATCACATAGGCCCCTTTTGGCGGCAAAAGGGAACAGTTAGCCATATTCTCAATGATATACTTTCCTCCTTCAAAAAGAAGCCTGTGGACGGGAAAATCAGAGTCCGTAGGATCTGGAGAAAAGGAATCAGTCCCGATTCCCACAATATTTCTTTCTAAAAGAAAGCGGATGGCATCAGGAGTAAAAGTAGGGAAACAGGGATTGCCTTTTGCATCGACATTCCGATAGGCTTTTGGATCATGCCAGTGGCGACCCCAGCCTGTGTAGCCAATCACAAGGCTATTTTTCAGAATTGTTCCAAAAGCTTTCTCATATTTTTGCACATCTTCGACAGAAATTTGATAGTGCGCATGAGCGTGAGAAGAAACATCGATTACACAGGCAGGGACCATTAAAGTTTCTAGTGAAAGGTCAGCAATCGAGCTGTCATCTGCAATTCCAAAACTAGATTGCATAGATGGAGCATCTATGTGGGTACCACTACTTGTATAAGTTGTTATCTTATCACCTTTAAGCTGAAACCCACAAACTCCATCCCAAGTGGGCATTTCAGGGGTAAGAGAATGGGTAAGGTCAATGATTTTAAACTGAGTGAATATCACAGAAATTCCCTTTGAGATCTAATAGACACTTGCATAACCTCATTTGCCAATTAAAACAAATCTTTTCGGGCAAAGCAGGTTATGCAAGAGGTTCTATATCTATTTTTTATATACGAAGAGGAAGTTTATGTCGCATGATTTTGATCAGCCTGTCCTTTGCCTCTCCGGCATTCTAAGAAAGATTGATTGTTGAAATATAGGTCTTGGGGGTAGTCGCTGATTAGGCCGTCGACACCCATTTCAATGAGTGCGCGCGCCTCGGCCTGATCGTTTACTGTCCAGGGGATTATCCTAAAGCCTGCATTTTTAAAAAGGAGAAAGGTTTGATCGTCTAAGAGTGGATGATAGGGCGCCAATGCTTCGGCTTTAAAAGAAGAGGCAGTGTTTAAAATGAGCTGCATCGGGTTTTGTGGAGCAAGTTGTCTTGCCACAGATAAACTCTCGTTTCCTATGATGAAGATGATCCGCGCGCTACAGTCTTCCTTTCTTACTTCTGTTAATACTTCTGGGTCAAAAGAGGAATAATAAACCCGATCAGAAAACCCTTGCTCACAGACAAGATTCACAAGAGTTTGGGCGAGCTCTCTTGCGCTTTTAGTAAGAGAAGGGGTAACAGGATCCCGTTTAATTTCCAGATTCAGTCGAACTGTTTTATCCCTAACAAGATCAAAGAGCTCTTGCAAAGTCGGGATTTGCGCTGGCGCTAAAATTTGGCGGGGGAATTTAGGGTCAAATTGGCTTCCACGGTCAATCATTTTTATTTCGGAAAGGGACAGGTCCCGAATTAGTTTCCCGTTTACAAAATAGTCGTGATGGATCACAAACACTCCATCGGAGGTAGTCTGTAAATCCAATTCTAAAACATGAACACCAGCCTCTGTTGCCGCTGCAAATGCGGGCAGTGTATTTTCTGGCCTCACTCCCCTACACCCTCGATGTCCATGCACTTCAAATGCCTGTGCACGAATTGCTGAACAAACAATTAATGATAAGTAAATAAACTGAAGTTTCATGATTTCCCAGGTTATTTTGTTGCTCTTTTGGATGCTTGGACCGGTTGTCCTCGACAAACAGCATAACCGAATGAACTTATATAATTTATAGGAAAGTTCCCAATTCCACGGAGATCGATAATCTTCATAGGATCAATGAGCTCTTTGTAAGTCATCTCATAAACCCGTTGTTTTTCAGGATGAGCGGGATCACTCTCATCATTTGGATCAATGAAGTATACCCAACCGCAATCGGCAAATTCTTCCCCTCCAATAATAGTAATCATATGTGCCATCGGAGGATATTTGGGAGAGGTCCCCATCCAGCCATAAACATCTCGACCCCCTATTTTCCAGCCTAAATTTGTGGCCTCTTTTTGATATTGAGGAGCGCCAAAAGCTCCTTGCACACAGAGGGGGCCGCATCTTTTAAGCTCTTGCATGAGATCTTCAATAGATTGGTTAGGATACCAAGAAGAGATTTGTAATCCATATCCCTTAACTAACAAACTCTCAACAAAATTACTTGAGGCATGTGTTTTAAGCGAAACAGGCAAATCAGCCCAGTCTCTGCCTTCATATGTTTCTTGATAATCTCCTTCTGGGTCTGATTGTTTTGCCTCATTAAAAAGATCTTCCGCGTTTACATGAAGTTCTGAGAAAAACGCCTCATTGATTTCTAAGATCCTATCGCATTTTAAATGGACTAAATAGTCATAGAGAGTTTCACATTGATCTTGTTTTGAAAATTTAGTTAAAATTGAACTCAATGATACACACTGTTCATCGGCAAACGTATCGAGATGTTTTACCACCGCTAATGATTCCTCCGTGGAAACATTATTTTTTGTAATCTCCTCAAGGTCATTTCTTGTAGCCTCGTCATTCTCCAGACCACATATTATCCGAGGGAGAGACTCCTTGTGGTGAGAATAGTCCTTGCGTCTTATTGAGGCAATTCTCTCAAAGTGTCTTTCTTTTGACCTTTCAGTATTCGGGGCCTTATAACGTTCTCGTAAACCGTTAAAAGCTGCATATACACAAGTATCAGTCTTTGTTCCCCTCTGAACTACACGTGAACGTGTATCACACCCTTCAGGCTTTGCCTCTTTAGGATTAGGCTTACCGAATTCAAGAGGACAAAAAACTATTTTAAAAACAGCGCCAAGACTACTCACAATAGCTCCTTTAATGAAATATCATGCTGAGGTTCGTTTCTTCCGCACAAATAACAAAGACGGCATTTGGAATGCAGCTCGTACTTTGAACCATTTTATGGTAATAATCCTTAAATTCGCCTGAATTTTCCCCATTTTGAGGCGGTCGCATCCCAATCAGCACCATATTCGCCCCAGCTGAAACATACAACATCATTTCCTCAAGAGAAGCTTCAGGAGTTTTAACATAGACATTTGGAATAATAGAAAAACGCCCTTTAGTTAAAAAACTTTTAAAGTAATTGAGCCTCTGCTCTTTAGCTACTTCGTTAACGGCGATACCGTTTAAATTAATCGTGGTTTTTTTATAAGCCTTATTGGATGCCAACATATGGCTTAACAGAAGGCACAATTCAGAATTAGCTCGAGATTCATCATCCCACCAGACATCGATCCTACTGTCTGGTGCTAAAATCGAATGCTTATCCCTCACTATGATAACATTTTTCTTGGCAGCATAGGCTAGCTGTATAACACCAAAATAATGTTCACTATTTTGAGATTTGGTCAATTCACCAACTACTAAGGTATTGGGAGAGATTGAACCCATTCCATAATTAGTGAGCAACGTTTTTGCCCCTATAAGTAGATTTTCATCCATACAGAATTCAACGAGTGCTTCTATATTATTTTCTTTTAAATGGGCATTCACCATTTTTTTCCAGCGTTCAGCGCGATCGTTATCAATACTGCCAGGAGAAAACACTGAAGCTAAGGTCAAAAATCCCCTATTGAGACTAATAGCGGAGGCAAGGTTAATTCGGTAATTATTTTGCACGAGGTTATCAGAAAGAACTAGAAAATTTGGCCTCCATGAACGGGAGGGAGCCTGATTATGCGCTAATTTATAAATCATAAAACGGGATAAAAAAACCAGCAAACCATGCAATATATCATCCCATTTTTTTAAAAAGTTTCTTTTTTTCATATAAATATAAATAAAAGTCACCAAAAGAAGGGCGCAAATAGTTGCTCCTGAGTCGATCATAAACATTGCTAATAATGAGAGAATAACCCCAGAAATTGCCACAGGCCATTCTACGCGAAAAGTGGGTCTCCAACTAGGATTGTTTAGCAGCCCCTCCAAACCTGTTGCCAAATTGAGCGTTGCATAAGCAATTAAATAAAACATGGTCAAAACAGGAGCAATGATATCAATACTACCGTAAAAAACGCCGACCATGGCGATGGTAAAACATACTAATGTAGCAATTCTAGGTTCTTTATTTTTCCCCCATTCTTTAGCGAGAAATTTCGGAAATACCCCATCATAAGCTAATGCCTGAAGAGTTCGTGGTGCGGCGAGTAATCCACTTAAGACACTGGAAAGGGTAGCTGCCCAAACCCCCGCAATAATTAAAAATTGAAACCTTGCAATATGCTGAAAAATTAAAGGATCAGAAATAAGCAAAGACCTGGGAGCTCGACCACTTATAAATAATGGAATAAGAAGATAGACTATAAATCCAGTAACTACGACTGCTATAGTGCCAAGCGGAAGAGATTTTCTGGGAGAGCGTAAATTCCCTGACATCGAGACCCCAGATTCCACCCCAGTTGTAGCCGGGAAAAAAAGGGCAAAACCTGCCCAAAAAGCAGTGGGTATCCCCCCATTAAAGGCTTCAGTCATATTTTCAGTAGGTATAGGTTTTCCGAAAAAAAGAGAAACTAGTGAACCCATAATAATTAGAAATATAACTAGCTGAGTTTTAAGAGCAATTGCAGCTGAGAAATAAACCAGGCCCATCAAAATTATAAGGGTAGTAGCTCCTAAATAAGCTAAAGGAATCTCAGAAAAAAAAGGTTGTATAGATTCAGCAAATCCTACCGTACAAAAAGAGATCGTCAAGGCTTGGGCTATGAAAAGGGGCACTCCTATGGCACTTCCTATTTCAATTCCAAGCGATCTGGAAACAATGTAATAAGTCCCTCCCCCGCCTACATGTATATTTGTAGCCATTGAGGAAATGGAGAGGACGGTGATAAATACAATCAAACAAGAGAGGACAACCACGGCGAGCGTCTGAAATAAACCCAAAGCACCTAAAATCCAAGCAAATCGGAGATATATGATTACCCCAAACATAGATAAAATACCAGGAAGATAGACCCCAAAAAAAGTCCCAAAACCTGGCGTCTGGACCTCATTTTTCTTTCTAGAAAAAAGTATTGCTAGCGTATTTTTTATTGACATACCGAGATTGTACTGGAAAGAACATTTTTTTACATTAAATTCCAATAAAGCAACCCCCAGAAGAAAAAAATCCTTGATATACCTAAGGGATCGTCAAACAATAACTTAAAGTATTTTGCGGCCATTATGGCAGCCCATCTTTGAAGGATCGCTCCTCGAAGGTATTGAATTAATATCTCCCTCGTCGCGATTCTTCAAATCTGAGCCACCCTAAGACCACCAAATACTTTAAGTTATTGTTTGACGATCCCTAAGTATTCTACCAAGTATATTGGAGGCCAACTAAGGCGTCGTAATTGCTAGCGCGATTCCAATTTTCGCCAGAGCCCTGGAAGTAAAGAGTAAAACTGTTTATATGCCTTGCAATGGTAAGGGCGTAGTCGATGCTGTTGCTATTAAGACTTACCCCAGAGATGGTAAAATCATCGCCAAATGCAGCAAATTTTCCACTAACAGGAGCATGTGATCCGGTTATTCTCAAATTCCACGCGATATCACCGCTGATGTACAGCGGATAAGGAACACAAGGCTCTCCAGCGATGTGAAGGCCTAAGCGGGTTTTAGCAAGGCCGCAATTTTTTTCTTTGATATGCATCGCCCAACCACTTCCTCCTGATTCATTAACATGTTTGCACCAATTATACCCACCTGTAAGACCTAAGAAAGGCTGAATTTCAAAAATACTTGCCTCAAAATTCATCCCCTCTTCTACATAAGCAGATATTTGAGAGACTTTGGGATAGCCGTGAGTTCTAAAACGCAATGATCCGATATTTAGAGAGCGGTTTAATTTTGTAGCGCTATAGCCATAAGCTACATCGGCAATGGTATAAAAATTTGAAGCATTGTAAAGACTATAAATTCCTACAAGTCCTGAGTCTGTATGCCCACTGCCTCCACTTCCACGGTAGTGTAAATTATCGTGCTCGTATGATCCTGCAAGCCCAACTGTCCAGTTGCAGCAAAGAGTCTTTTGAATCCCTGCAGTGAGTTCTCCTCCATTGCGTCTAAATCCATGGGCATTGCTATTTCCTTCTAGCTGCGTAAAAGTGGCCCCTACATCCATCCAGGGTGCCCAATCATCACTGCAACAACAGTTAGGATCTGTAATAATGATATAACGAAGTGCATTATACATCCTATTTACAAACTCTTCATTGATCACCTGAGCTGCCCATAAATCGGTGGTATATTGCCAACCTGATAAACTATCTAAGGCAGCTGTTGCAAGCGGTAAAGAAAGGATCGCAATTTCACTAAGCAAGATTTGCTCTGAGGGAGAAGGACCGACAATGTTGTCTAATTCTATGGCAACATTTCTTTGGTTATGTGTGGTTGCAGCGGCCAACATATCCGCTTCAAGAAATAAATAAACATGCTGAGGGTCGTAGCTTAAAATAGGGATAACAGTTGGAGAGACGCTACTTGCAAATGTAAATGTTGAATTTACAGTATTTCCTTGAGCAATAGTATATGTGTGCTGAAATAGAAACGTTCCATCATCTGATTGCACTAGAACCTCTCCACTGTCAATAGTGAACATGTTGGAAGCGATGATTTCACTGCTTTGTCCAGCTCCATTAACTTTTACCAGATAAGTTCCCCCATCATTGATGAAATTAACAAAAGAAAGGGTTCCAATACTTTGACCCGGGGATATCAAGCCCATATTTGTAACAGTGCTGGCACTTCCCCCGCCGCTTAATGTTCCCCCAGGACCAATCAAAATATCACCAACCATAGAGCCTAGCAACACGAGATTCCCCCCTTGGATGGTTGTCAAACCGGTCATCGTATTGTTACCAGAAAGGATCTGTTTTCCATTTCCTGTAATCATCAAGGTTGAAGAGGTAGCAGGAAAGTTTTGGATGACTCCGGAAAATTCAGGTTGTGTCGAAGCATTGGTATTGATAATCAACTCTGGTTGAGACTGAACAATACTAGTGCTATCGCCACTAAGGCCAGCAATAGTGAAGGTAGGAAGTGTTGCGCCAATATTAAGCGAACTGTTGCTAAGGACAATATTGGCGTTACCACCGGCATTCGCCCCTTCAATATCAATTCCAAAAGAGCCCACAGTGCCGTTATTAACAGCTTGAATAGTCGCTTTACCGCTAGCTATATCGAATCCCTGATCAAATACGATCTGCGAAGCTACTACAGTACCAGAATTGAATGCGCTGATACTAGATCCATCATTGAGCGTACAGCTTTGAGAAAAAACAAGCTGGGAAGAGGCGATATATCCGATAAAATTGTTAGAACTTCCTTCATTTATACTCGTATTGTTTGCATTAATATTGAGGGCTGTTCCCGCACTAAAATTCCCGTTTACTAACATTTGAGCGCCAAAAACCGCCCCGATATTGTTAAGGGTCCCCGTTGGGTCATTATTTGTTCCGCTATTCGATAGAACAATTAAAGCATTATTGCCAATAACACAGTCGCCACCAAATTCCACTTGCGAGCCATTGAGCGTTCCTATGCCGTTATTGTTTTGGCCAGATGCCTTATCAATGCCCGCATTGGATACTGTGAGCCCAAAGTTGTTCCCCGCTTGGAAGTTGACTACTGAATAAAACTGTTGCCCTGCAAGCGCTGCAACGAGATTACCCGAGGTCGTATTGCTCCCTTGGTAAGTTCCTGTATTTGATAACGTGACCTGCGCATTCCCCCCAACGGTTCCCCCTTCTGCGAGATGCCATTGCGAAGCCGTATGATCCACGGCATCATTGTTCATAAAACCTACAAAATTTCCACCAGGCCCGGTGCTATCATCAAATCCAGAGTTTGTAATTTCTAAAAGAAAATCGTCACCGATTAGGAGTAGATTCTTTGCCAACAATTGCTTGCCATAACCCACGAGGCTACCAACTTGGTTATTGTTGGTGGTATTGGAAGAGTTAGATCCGCTATTTGCAATTGTAATAGATGCATTGTTTCCAAGAATAAGACTATTCTGAAAGGTAACCTGTTGACCGTCTATGAGATCTCCAACAAAATAGCCTCCTATGCCGCTACCTGTGTTTGTCCCTGAATTGCTGACATTAAGCGTAAAATTAGCGTCAGCGGAGAAGCTGCCTATACAATTTAGTTGGCAACCACCGGCGGACCCGACATCCACATATGAAGTAGACGCATGACCGCTAAAGTTCCCACTGTTAGTGATCGTGATATTTGCATAAGTACCTAGAATAGCAGGCGCGAATAACGTGGTCTGATCTTCAGAAACGTCTCCTACTGTATTCGCTCCAGTTCCGTTACTGCTGTCTATGCCGCTATTAGAGACTCCAAAACTAAAATAATCACCGGCTTGAAAAAAATAGGAACCAGGCATTGTACTATCACCAATGGCAACTTGTTGAAGGTTCATGCCGGCGACATTAGAACCACCGTTGGTATTGGTCCCACTATAGGTTCCACTATTGGTAGTGCTAATGGTTGCATGACCAGCCAATATACATCCTTGCTGAAAGAGGATTTGATTGCCTGTCGTTCCAGAGTTCGAGTTGATTATCGCGACCTGGTAACCTCCATGTCCATTGCTAGTATCTGAACCGGTGTTGCTGACGGTCAAGCTGAAATTTTCTCCTGCTCCAAAAATATTTCCAACAAAAAACTGTTGATCATTGAGATACCCAATAAAATCTGGAAAACTAGTTGTTTGTGCAGAGTTAATGCCCGTGTTATGAATACTAATTGTACAATTTTTGCCAACAGTTCCAGTTGTTTGCAAAATCATTTGGGCAGCATTGAGCTGGCCAATGTTGCTAAGCCCAACACCAAGGCTGCTATCATTACCGGTATTTTGCAATTCACAGTTAAAATTGTCTCCAACACTGAATGCCCCCGAAGATATAAATTGGCTACCATTGATAATCGCAACGGCATCACCTTGAACAGTATTGGTTCCGCTAAAAGCCCCACTATTTGAAATTGAAACGACGACATTGTCTCCAGCGGTAAATGTTTGATCAAACCTCAATTGGCTAGACCCCGTATTAGCAGTTCCATTGTTACCCGTACCATTCGTGCTATCGTTACCCATATTGCTTGCTGTGACACTTCCTCCGCTAGCAATGGTAAAATCCCCCGTAGAATGAAAATTGGAATTAAATTACCCAATGGACGTACTAGATAGACTGCCTGTCAATGTACCGCTATTTGAACTTGTGATGATGGAGCTACCGGAAGTCCCCGTTCCTCCAATGAAAGACAGGAGATCTCCAGGAAAAGAACTGTTGTCAGTATTAGTGACAGTAATGGTGGGATTCGTGGTGGAACCTAAAATGCCGACCCCGTTAAAAGTCAGTGATTCGTTGTTAAAACTAAAATTAAAGACCGATGCGCTTGAAGGAAAGTTGAAAATAGAAACGGAAAAAGGGGCAGAATTTTCAGTGGGGTTTGTATTCACGCCGGAAGTACTATTGAAGACAACGTCGTCGCCACTCCCTGGAACTGTATTTGGATTCCAGTTAGTAGGATCGTTCATATCATTTGTCGAACCAACCCATATGATTGGTGCAGCATATGCAACGCTTGAGCATGCAATTAAACAAGGAAAAATGTACTGAAGCAAAAGATAATGGTTTATCATGTCTGAACTCTACCAACATTTTGTTTTTTAAAGCAAGATCTCGATTTTGTAAAAAGTCGAGATGAGAAAAAACTCCAATGAGTTATTTTCCTAACTTATGCAACACCCCTTGACAACTACTTTTAAGACTGAGATACAAAAGATAAACTGTGCAGGAGGGCTTGGATGGATTTAAAGGGGAAAGTCGCGATAGTTACGGGCGGCAATAGTGGGATAGGAGCTGCGATTGTACTGGAGCTCGCAAAGCAGGGGGCGAATATTGTCATTGACTTCCGATCACACCCTGAGTCAACCGATGAACTGGAGAAAAAGATCGCTGCTTTGGGAGACCAGGCAATTGGGGTAGAAGCCGATGTTAGTAAAATACAGGATCTTCAACTTTTAGTGGATTCTGCAGTCAAAAAATTCGGCCGCATAGACATTCTCGTCAATAATGCCGGTGTTGAAACGCGCACTTCTATTCTTGATACATCTGAAGCGCAGTATCAAAAAGTTCTCGATGTGAATCTTAAGAGCGCTTTTTTTGGGACACAGATCGCGGCTAAACAAATGATTAAGCAAGGCAACGGGGGGCGCATTATTAATATCACCTCTGTCCACGAGGACTGGCCCATGCCCGGCAACATCGCTTACTGCCTCTCTAAAGGGGGGATGCGCATGCTCACCAGAACTGCCGGGCTTGAACTTGCAAAATACAAGATTTTAGTGGTTGGCGTCGGTCCAGGAGCCGTGGCAACTCCCATTAACCTTTCGACCATGAAAGATCCTAAACTAATGGAAAAACTCGACGCCGCTATCCCTTTAGGCCGCATGGCAAAGCCCGAAGAGATCGCAAGCGTCGTTGCCTTCCTCTCCAGCGACGCTGCGGGATATATGACAGCGACATCAGTCTTTGTCGATGGAGGACTCATGCATCAAAGCCCTGGGTTATAGAGAATGACCGAAGAAGAGATCCGATTAGACAATGCTCGCACGGGAAAAGCGCTCTGGCGCAAATGGGGTCCATATTTAAGCGAACGCCAGTGGGGAACTGTGCGCGAAGACTACAGCGCAAATGGCGATGCTTGGGATTCTATCACTCATGAAGCTTCTCGCTCAAGAGCTTATCGTTGGGGGGAAGATGGGATTGCAGGCATTTCTGACGATAAACAACAACTATGCTTTGCTATTGCTCTATGGAATGGACAAGATCCTATTTTGAAGGAGCGTTTATTTGGCTTGACAAACACAGAAGGCAATCACGGCGAGGATGTCAAAGAATATTACTTTTATCTCGATAACCTGCCCAGCCATGCATACATGAAGTATCTCTATAAATATCCACAACAGGTCTTTCCTTATGAACAATTAATCAGTGAAAATCAAAAAAGGGGGCTAAAAGAAAGTGAATATGAATTGCTCGATACGGGAATATTCGATGAGGACCGCTACTATGATGTTTTCGTCGAATATGCCAAAGTCTCCGATGAAGACCTTTTAATCCAAATCAACGTTATCAATCGCGGCCCAGAAACTGCGACGCTCCACCTCCTTCCTACTCTCTGGTTTCGCAATACCTGGGCCTGGAAAAAAGGTGCACCCAAACCAGAACTTGAGCTCCAAAAGAACGCTAATTTCCACACGATTAAAATCACCCATCCTGAACTGGGGATAAGATGGTTTTATTGCGAAAAAGCAGACGAACTGCTTTTCACAGACAATGAAACCAACAAACAGAAACTCTTTGGCGAGCCAAATGACTCTTTGCATACAAAAGATGCCTTCCATGAACACTTGATTCATGGGAATCAGGAAGCGATTAACCCCTCTCAACGTGGGACCAAGGCGGCGCCCCATTATATTCTTCAAATCAATCCTGGGAAAACAGCTACCGTCCAAATGCGTTTGTCCAAAACACCCATTCCCTCTGATCCTTTGGGCAAAGTTTTTTCCGATACCTATAAAATCCGGATCGATGAAGCGGGTGCATTCTACCAAAAGATTACTCCTTGGCCTTTACCCGAAGATATGCGCAACATCCAACGACAAGCTTTCGCTGGGCTTTTATGGAATAAACAGTGCTATCACTACAATGTCGATACTTGGCTGCGGGGCGATCCAGCTGGCCCCGTTCCTCCACCGCAGCGCAAACTGAAACGCAACAAGAGTTGGAAAACTCTCGATGCTTTTGACGTTTTCTCTATGCCGGACAAATGGGAATATCCCTGGTTCGCAGCCTGGGATCTGGCCTTCCATACAATCTCATTTGCAATGATCGATCCAGACTTTGCCAAAAACCAGCTGCTGCTCCTAACCAAAGAATGGTACATGCATCCAAATGGACAAATCCCTGCGTATGAATGGTCTTTTAGCGATGTTAACCCTCCCGTTCATGCTTGGGCGGCCATGCGTGTTTATCAGATCGAATACAAAAAATATGGACGGAAAGATAGAGTTTTTTTAGAGAGGATGTTTCAAAAATTGACCCTTAATTTCACGTGGTGGGTCAATCAAAAAGACGCAGGTGGGCGCAATATTTTTGAAGGGGGCTTTCTCGGCCTTGACAACATCGGCGCTTTTAATCGGGATCTGGGCCCTCCTGGAGGGGGTACTGTTGAACAACCCGATGCCACAGGCTGGATGGGAATGTATTGCATTAATCTTCTTCAAATTGCACTTGAACTCGCTGCAGATGATCCTGTTTACGAAGATATGGCAACTAAATTTTTAGAGCACTTTATTTATATTGCAGATGCGATCAACAACACTGCCGGCAAAACTGATGGTCTTTGGGATGAGGAAACAGGTTTTTATTACGCACAATTGATAACGCCAGACGGCAAGTCAATTAAGTTAGATGAGACGAGCATTGTCGGAATCATTCCCCTATTTGCAGTTGCCACGGGCCAAGCTAAAATTCACCATCTTTTCCCAAACTATAGAGAGCGATTTAAATGGTTTATCGAAAATCGACCCGAATATCTTAAAGGGGCCGGAGATTTCAGCCATTTTGCATCTGATGAACAAGTTCTCATCTCGATTGTCAACCCAGAAAAACTCAAACGGATCCTTGCAGTAGCACTTGATGAAAAACAATTCCTAAGTCCCTATGGCTTCAGGTCGCTCTCAAAAAGTCTTTCCGATCATCCTTACCTCATTAAATTTGGAAATAAAGAGTTTAAAGTAGACTATGAACCAGGTGAATCTACAACCCATCTGTTTGGGGGCAATTCTAACTGGAGAGGTCCCATCTGGTTCCCTCTCAATTATCTACTTATCGAATCTTTGCAAAAATTCGACTATTATCTCGGTAAAGATTTCAAAGTCGAGCTGCCCGCCGGATCTGGTCATTTTGCAACACTTTGGGAAACCGCCTCAGAACTTTCACATAGACTCATCAAGATCTTCTTAAAAGACAAGAATGGACACCGTCCGGTGTACGGAAATACCACCAAATTTCAAGAAGATCCCCACTTTCGCGATTACATCTTTTTTCATGAATACTTTCACGGTGATACTGGAGCAGGTCTTGGCGCTAATCATCAAACGGGATGGACAGGTGTAATCGCAAAGTTGATCGATCAATATGGCGAATATGCTCTGCAAAATAAATCGCCTCACGAATACGAAAAAGGAAAAACAGGATATTTATGAATTATGACGTCATTATCATTGGCAGCGGCGCAGGAGGCGGCACTTTAGCCCAACATCTTGCAAAATCTGGAAAATCTATCTTATTGTTAGAGCGGGGCGATTGGCTGAAACGGGAAAAAGAAAATTGGAGCGCCGATTCAGTATTCGTAGAAAATCGGTATATTTCACCTGAAACCTGGTACGACCTCGATGGCAAAGCCTTTCAACCTCAAGTCCATTATTTTGTAGGTGGAGCGACTAAAATGTATGGCGCAGCCCTATATCGTTTGAGAAAAGAAGATTTTGGAGAGCTCAAGCACTACAACGGGGGCATTTCTCCTGCCTGGCCTATTTCCTATGAAGAAATGGAGCCCTATTACACACAAGCGGAAGAGCTGTATCAGGTGCATGGCAAGCGGGGCGTCGATCCCACAGAACCTCCTTCTAGCGCTCCTTATCCCTTTGAACCTGTTTCTCACGAGCCGCGGATTAAAAAATTATACGACGATCTCACAAAAGCGGGCTTTCACCCTTTCCCTGCCCCCTGCGGCATTATGCTTAATGAAAAGAATTCCCCATTTAGCAGATGTATCCGTTGCAACACTTGCGATGGGTTTCCTTGCCTTGTCCAAGCCAAATCTGATGCTGAAATGATGGGGGTGCGGCCTGCGCTTAAGTTTCCCAATGTGACACTTTTAACAAATGCAAAAGCCACAAAACTCACAACTAACGGATCAGGAACTACCGTCACTGGTGTCGAAGTTGAAATTCAAGGCAAAACAGAAACTTATCATGGCAGTATCGTCGTCGTGGCGTGCGGCGCCTCTAATTCCGCAAAACTCCTCCTAATGTCAGCGAGTGACCGCCACCCACGTGGCCTGGCAAATGGATCAGACCAAGTCGGTCGCAATTATATGTTCCACAATAGCCAGGCTGTCCTAGCGCTTTCCTTAGAGCCGAATTTGACTAAATTTCAGAAGACCCTTTGCCTAAATGACTTCTATTTTGGAATGGAAGGATTCCCCTATCCGATGGGGAATATTCAAATGATCGGTAAATCCCTCGGCCCCATGTTCAAAGGGGAAAAACCCATAGAAACTGCCCTTTTGCCTCATCAAATGCTCGACGACATTGCCAAGCATGCAGTCGATTTTTGGCTTAGCACTGAAGATCTGCCAGATCCCCAAAATCGGATCACTCTCAATGCCAAAGGAGAGATCACCCTCAACTACACACCCAATAATCAAGTCCCCAAGCAAAAACTCTATGAAAAACTCAAAAGCATGCTTAGCCATCTCGGAATGCATCCCGATCATCTGATCCCGAGAAATGCTTACTTGAAATCTGACATCCCAATTGCTGGCGTAGCCCACCAAGTAGGAACCTGTCGCTTCGGCAAAGACCCCAAAAACTCGGTCCTCGACACAAACTGCAAAGCCCACGAGCTCGACAACCTGTACGTTGTCGATACAAGCTTCTTCCCATCCATCGGCGCCGTTAACCCCTCCCTCACCGCCATCGCCAATGCCCTGCGGGTAGGCGACCACCTCCTAAAAAGACTGACCTAAGGATCAGCGCTTCTTGATTTTAACACTTAGGAGGTGATCTAAAGTAAATTTATCTGATGCTGAAGGGAGGAGAAAAATAATCGTCATCCATATGCCTCGTGGGAATATGAATCCGCTAAAAAATGAAGTCCCTGTAAGAAAAAAAAGTAGCCAATCGTGAATAAATTGTATAAACTTTGTAAGTTTAAAAACTTTCTCCCAGGTTAAATATTATGACAGAGAGCCTTTTGCCTACAACAAGCCGCGCAGAAGTTCAGCAGAATGGGCATGAATATCATGTACAGCAAAGTTTGGGGAAGTTTTCCCATTTAAAACCAGCGCGATTGATGACCGATCTCAAAATGGGAAAAGTATTTCCGTTTCCCATTCTTAGCGGCAGCCTTGCGTCAGTAGGTATGCAAGCAAAACTCGGAGTCCCCTTATTGACCTGCTTGCGGTGTATTCCCCTGTTTGTAAATAGAGTCGAAGTCATCGTTCAAACACCAACAGCGATCCGCTTAAAAGCCTGCGCAGATCATATCTTTCAGGGAAGTACGCTGGAGATGAGGATTGAAAAAGTCGGTGAAGAGCTGATCTATTTTGTAGATGGCTATGGGCATGAAAAGGAGGCCCTTTTCCGTTACTACAGTAATCTTCTATTTGCTCGTTTAGGGCTTTGGCACCTCTTCATCAAAATGAACGTCACCCCCTACGCAAAACGCTTGGAAAAACAACTTTCAAAATAGACCTATTCATCGTGCATCACCATTTTATTGTCCTTAGGAAAGAATATCAACTGCTGCTTGCAAAGAGGCAGCAGTAGATAAGTATACTCCTTTTGAAAGAAAATTTTCGTACAACCCGGAGGTCACATGAAATATCAACATCAGGAAGGACGCAAAGAAAAAAATAAAAAAATATCTTTTTCTCTGCGACCTCTGCGTCTCAGTCCCCACTCTGCGCTGATGAAATTCGGCCTTCACAAAATAGGAACGTGTCATAATGAAGCATAAACCTCACCAAAAAGAAAAAAAAGCCCTGTCTGTTACAGGACTGCTAAGCCTTGTCCGGGATATTTTTTCTGAAAGTGGGGCCTGGCTAAACCGGGATGGAATTGCTTTTTTAAAATTACAGCGATAATTTTTTAAATTATTTTTATTCAGCAGCTTCCTCGCCTAGCGGGAGCTGCTGCTTAGGAATACGAGTAGTTGACATATATGGCAACTATTCGTATTCTTAATTATATGACAAATCCACAAAAGTCGGTCGAACTTTTCCACCTGCTATTTTTACGCCACCTGAGCGAAAGGCTTGAAAAAGGGCTATATGCTGTGAAAGGAGGCTGTAATTTACGCTTCTTTTTAAAAGTATTCGGTATAAGGTCATCTCAGCATTAGAAGGAGTAAAAAGATGAAACTCCTGGATGCACAAGCAAAATTATTGGCATTAAAACAAGAAGTTCTCCACACAAATGACGCGGCGTTTCAGAAGCTCCCTCAAGGGCAAATTTTGATGCGGCGTAGTAGCCAACTAACGGCAATGGGCGGAACCCACTTCGAGAGCTCATTTGTATGATTCTCCCCTTCTTTTGGGCACGCATCGAAGGAAGTACTGCTTGGCACATCCTCATAACGCCAAAAAAGTTAACGTCGAATAGAGCTTTAGCTTCATCAATTGTCGAATTTTCAATAGAGCCTATGATAAGAATCCCAGCATTGTTAACCAAGACATCAATAACCCTTCCTTTTTTAAAATCGTCTGGATGGCTCTATCTACACTTTCTTGATTAGTCACATCAAGCTCAATGAGATGAAAGGGATGTTTTTTTCCTAAGGAAGGTAGAACTCTTACCCCTCCATAGACTGTGTAATTTTCTTGAGACAACACTTTAGCAATGGCATAGCCAATTCCACGAGAAGCCCCTGTAACAAGAACCACTTCAGAGGTGTAAACTTGCAAAATGAAAAGGATGAAGACAAGTAAACACTTTTTCATCTTCTAGAACCCAAGTCCTGATCCTCTTTTTCACCTACGAGTATCTTCGTGAGCTCGTCACAAAGAATGATTTTTCCATCCTTCACTTCAAAATAGGCGATGATTTTTGCCTTTACAGGAGAGCCATTATTCTTCACACAATCAGCATAGTAGATCATGAAAATTCCGTTGCCACTCACCATGCAGCGATCAATCGTGATCTTTATCGATTTTAACGCTGTCTTTAGTGCTTTCATATGTTGAACAAAGTTTTCAAAATCAAAGACTTCTCCATTAACATGTTGCACATAGTCCTTAGACATATATTTGCTAATTGCCTCTTCGGTTGAATGCCGACTTTCTGTAACATGAGTAAACATCTCTCGCATAAAGGCTTTTAGTGCTAGCTCTTTCTCCTCTTGCACGCAATCTCCTTCTTCAATATTTTGTACCTCTTCACAATAATTAACGGGATAATCCATAAAATAGCCCCTCTTTAAGACTTTAAATTTTTCTTCTTGGGCTTTTTTTTCACGACAGATTTAATGGGAACAAGCTCGTAGCGAAAAGGCGGCTTGATTTCTACAATCTTACCATCTCGAGAAAAAATAAGAGCTGTGCCAGTGCGGACTGCAACTTCAAAAGCTCTTTCAAAACTTTTCTTATGAGCTTTTATTATCATTTCGTTGATTTCATCATTCATTGGCAACCTCTTCCATTTTAACACCAACATACTAGTATGAACTGATTTATGCAACACACCCTTGCTTTACTTACATTCCCCAAGTAAGATCTAGTCTAGTATTGGATATATACCATGTTGACAATTCAAAATTTAAAGGCTTTTATGGTGGCGGTTATTGCCACATTTTTCTCGTTGTTGGTCTTCAACAATATCGGAGACTATGAAACGAACCATTGGTGTGTTCAAAGCGTATTAAGGATGGATAATGTCAATTCCCTCAATGTTATGTGGAGGGCTATTCAAACACCTTGGCTAATCACATCAGCCTATCTCTTTATTAGAGCTGTAGGTCAAAACATATCTCCTAGCGTGATGAACACAGGAAGCATCATGGGGATCGCGCGTCACTATCAGAATGAGGGGCTTCTTTAGATTTAACTCAGAGATCAGCGCTAGTTGATCTGGATTTTTCCAGGCATTGTAGGAGAAAAAAACGCTGTAAAATTCTTTCCACAGATGCATTGAGCTGCTGCTCGCCAATTCTCCCCGTTTTAACTGCTTGCACAAGAGCTGCGTGAACTTTTTGTATATCCTCCACCATTAATTCCAAAGAAGAAGCCCCAACGAGTTGTTTGCCTCCTAGAATAAGCAGATCGCAGCCAGCACTTAACGCAGCGATTGCAGCCTCCTCAACATACCCACCGCAATTTTGTAAGACCCCTTCCATCACCAGAGAATCAGAAACAACAACTCCCTCAAAGCCGATTAGATTTTGAGTTTGTCAAAGTTTATAGAGGCAGCTGATTTTTTGTCCAGCGCAAGCCAGTCAAGAGGGAAGTGTCGACAAAGTTGTCTTGTCGATCATAATCAAAGTCGGTAAATCCAATGTTTTCATAAAATTTACGGCCGGTTTTATTGATTTTGCGGAGTAACACGCTGATCTCTTTGGTCTGTGGATAGAGATCTTCAGAGCAAATGGAGAATGTTAAATACTTGCCTATGCCTCTCCCTTGTTCTTTTGGGTCAACCACGAGGAGATTCATGTAGGCAGCATTTTCTTTATCCTCTTCCATCTGAAACGTAGCCCAACCTAAAAGCCGCTCTCCCTCAAACGCCTGAACCCAAATGAGCTCTCCGTGCTTGTAATGCTCCCATTCACTATCGAAGTAGTTCTCATAAAAGCGCCTGACATCACCAGTCGATTTAAACTCTGGATTAAGTTCAAAGAGTGGAACCTCTTCGTATACCGTCATAAAGCCCCTTACCAAAACATCTTTTCCTTGAATAAGATCAATTTCATCAGGCGATTTCACAGGCACAACACGAATCTCTCTTCCTAAGGAGTCAGTAAATATCTGATCAGAAAATACCGGGACGGTCGCTAGCAATAAACTACACAGCACTAGCATAATCATATTTGTTCATCTCTTTCTAATTTAAAAATAGAACATTTTTCTTCCATTCCCCCTCCAGTGATCATAGTTGTGGGGCTCTCTTCACAGGTAAAATGATAACCTTTAGCATAATCTCTAACAACTGAGCTCTTAAGGAAGCACCCATTGATTTCTAGTCTTTGTAACTTTGGTAAACTTGTAAGACAAGGTATCACCGCGTTAGTTATCCAAGCCGGTTTATTAAGTATAAGCGTTCTAAGATTTTTTAGGAATTGTGATAAAAGAAAGATGAGGCGATCGTCGAAACGAGGGTATATACTATTATCATCAAGTTCAAGCTTCACCAACTTGTTTGTTTTAATATTATCTACAAGACTTTGCCCCCACTCCAGTGTAGGATGACCACAACGAATGGAGAGGCTCTTAAATTTATCAAATTCAGCATTTAATTCAGGAGTGTAACCCGCAAATGGGGAGAGGTCATCTCGGCAGGTCCCAAGCTGTAAATCCAGGGCGCAAGCACCATCTGGAGCTTTTAAGAGAGGAGGCAATTCTCTTTTTCGGGCATTCGAAATCGTTAAATGCCTTAATTGAGGACAATGACGGCGCACGTTCTCAAGAGCGGAATCAGATAATGTGGGTTTTACAGGTTCAATATAATCCAATTTTCCATTATATTCTTTTTCATTGCCTGGAGCAGGGATCCTTAAAATAAGGACACGTAGCTGGGGGAAACTTGGTCCTTTTTCAGCTGAGAATAATAATTGAAAACTCCCCATGTTAGCATCTACGTAAATGAAACCCGCATATTCTAAATTCAAAGAAGTGAGATCTCCTCTAGCCTGTAAAACAAGATCTGTACATCTTTGAGCTACATCAGCATAAGAAAGGCGCGGCTTTTTAGTAACATGTGCTTGGTGATCTAATAGTGACTGGCATTGTTTCAAGGCAGGGTCCCAATCAAAGGATCTCGTATGCATGATATTCGCCATCAATAATGCCTTAACGATGTGCGGAAGACGGGCATGCCAAGCCTTACAAACTCTTGCTGCGATACTGAATTCTGAAATATGCCCTAGATAGGCAAAAGGCAAAGAATCTCGGGGTTCACTAGGGGACGATGAAGGTGGTGCATACGTGTGCGATGTTGCTAATGATCTTGAGGGTTCTGTCATATTTCTCCTTATAATTTAATTATAATATTAAATTTACATGAGATTCTAATTAATCATCCGTTTTTCTGCAAAGCATATTTATTTTTGTAGGCGCAAAATAGAAATGTCCTGTTTTAAATGCAGGCTGTACCTGAAAGTTATCTATGTTTTTTTTCAACGCAGAGGCGCCAAGTCGCTAAGACGCAAAGCAAAATACCCTCTTTGCGGATACGCACCTTGGTTAATGAAAAGCTCCAAGAACATCTTAAGTCTTAACGAGGGTGACTATTCTTTGGATAGAGTGTCAACTGCTGCTTGCAAAGAGGCAACAGTAGGGCTGTAGGTCAAAACATATCTTCTAGCGTGATGAACACAGGAAGCATCATGGGGATCGCGCGTCACTATCAGAATGAGGGGCTTCTTTAGATTTAACTCAGAGATCAGCGCTAGTTGATCTGGATTTTTCCAGGCATTGTAGGAGAAAAAAACAATGATATCACTAGTAATAATAGATATCTGAATGAAAGTACGGTATGCTGGAGAAGGATTAAGCCCATCAAAGAAAGCAGGACTGTGCCCGTTAGTTTGAAAAGAGAGTTGCTCAACATTTGCTTGGAGCAGCTTTGGGGCAATCAAAGCGATCCTCTTTCCTGACATAGATCCTGAAGGAAACCATTGATCTCTGATTTTTAGAGCTCTTCTTGCAATAGTGGCGCTTAAAGCTAAATGTGTATCTGTTGCTACAAGTTGCTTAAGAGGCCTCTCGATTTTCTGGCTAAGTGGGTAGCGCTTTTTAAGCTGTAAAATTCTTTCCACAGATGCATTGAGCTGCTGCTCGCCAATTCTCCCCGTTTTAACTGCTTGCACAAGAGCTGCGTGAACTTTTTGTATATCCTCCACCATTAATTCCAAAGAAGAAGCCCCAACGAGTTGTTTGCCTCCTAGAATAAGCAGATCGCAGCCAGCACTTAATGCAGCGATTGCAGCCTCCTCAACTGACCCCCCGCAATTTTGTAAGACCCCTTCCATCACCAGAGAATCAGAAACAACAACTCCCTCAAAGCCGATCTCTTTGCGCAAAATACCTTGAAGAATAGCCGAAGAAAGGGTCACACATTTTTTATCATCTAAAGCAGGAGCCATCAGATGAGCTGTCATAACAGCATCAGACTCCTTTGCCAATTGATAGAAGGGAGAAAGCTCTACCTTCATTAATTCTTCTTTAGATTTTTTAACTACGGGAAGAATCTTGTGAGGATCTGCATCGACGTTGCCATGGCCAATAAAATGCTTTAAGCAGGTTATCATGTTTGCTCTGTGATAACCTTTAAGGGCTTTATATCCGAATTCTGTGACGCTTCTAGCACTATCTCCATAAGAGCGGATACCAATCACCGGATTGTCAGGATTGTCATTGACATCTACCACAGGAGCAAGGTTCATATTAATGCCGACAGCCCGCATCTCTTTTCCCATAACAAAGGCGCTATCCTCTGCAAGATCGGTATTGCTCGTCATGCCAAGCGCCATATTTCCAGGAAACACGGTAAATCCGCTACTTAAGCGTGTAACAATACCCCCTTCTTGATCTGCAGCAATGAGCAAAGGAGGTGCACCGTCATTTGCCCGGTTCATCTGTTGCAAGCCGCCATTCAGCGCGCGTACCTGCTCAGGGGAATTTAATCCATTAGAAAAATTGTAGAGGATAATACCACCCACCTTCACTCCTTGAATCAACGCCCTTGCAGCATCATTCGCCGTCTCTCCATTAAAATGAGCCATAATGACCTGCCCAACTTTCTCTTCGATGGTCATGGCTTTACCTATTTGCTCATGGCCACAGTTAACGCCTCTTTGGACGCCCACAGGATTCAAGAAAGCACTGGATGCTGAAGCTACACTCATAGAAAGTCCTTTATATTTTAGAGTTTGTCAAAGTTTCTCGCATCCAAACACTCGTAACCGTGCGGGCGTTCTTGATCAATTCCTTTGCCTTCTCTATTTCCATATTTCCATCAGGGGTATAGTTCTTGATTATTTGATCTGCAAAACCTACCACCTCCGTAGCTTTTTGGCAAGAAATAGAAGTATATAAAAGAGAAATGTGTGTAATCCTCCCAACTACAGAAGAACAGTCTACAAGCAGATAAAATTCCTTAGACATGCCTCGAACTATCTCAAACGCCGCTTCCAAAGTCACTACAGCATCTCCTTCATCTATCAGTTTTTGTGCGCTAGCAATCTTACAGAGAATATCTACCGATTCCAGAGGAAGATCGTTACTTCTGCCATATTCTCGAGCTCTTTGCAAAAAGCTTTTTGCCTGATCGCTAGCCTTGGTCCCAATATGTCCTTTTGCAATTTCATAAAAAATCTCAGACCACGCAAGAATAGGTGTCCTGTCATTGTGAGGGACTTGTTCTACCAAACTAACTGCCTGAATAATTTCAGCAGATAAAACAGTAGGAGCGAGTAAGCTCCTAACCTCGGCTATTTGGCACAACCACTGGATTTTATCCATCCCGAATAAGGTATTTGCTTGTGTAGCATCAACTGCACTTTTAGCTAAGGATAGTGTGAGTTGCGCAGAGCTGCAGCAGCCTTCACTATAAAGAGCTTTTGCTATTCTGCAATATTTTTCTACTTTTGGACCAGTCGAAGAAGAAGAATAAACCTCATATAATTCTTGTCCTCGCATTAACACACCTGGGACAAGACTCGAAAGCCCTGAAAAAAGACTTGCCATAAATATTCCTCATCCTCTCAACTTTGTAGAAAATCCCGTGCGAGACCGATACCGTTACCGAACCGAAGTTTTATCCTCCGAAAACCACGAAACTTGATATATTATATAATTTAGTGGAGTTTTTGAACAAGCAAACAAAGAAATGACAGTTGTTTTTTGTAAGGCATATTTATAATGATACAAAAAAATTTGAAAAACAATCTTTATTCTATCTTAATTCATTTTATTGTATAATTTCGGGAAAAATCAACGAGAATTTTTTTATGGCACAAATAGCAGCTCCAGACCAAGCAGCAGCGGGATTTTGTATTATGCGCTGCACTCCTTCGCAAAAACGTCTTGCAATCGTGTTGATTGCATTGTCTGCAATTGCGGGTGCAGTTGCTATGTGCGTTCTGGCTAAAACAGATGTTCTTTCTTGGAAAGTTTCGATTGGAACTTCCGTCGGATTGGTTGTAGTTGCTTGTGGCATGATTTATTTCTGCTGTAAAAAACCCCAAGTTGCTCAAGTTGCCGAAGAAAACGCTCATCATCCAGCTCCTCCTGCTATTATTGCACCCCCTATGCCATTAATATCTCCAGAACCCGCTGTTATTGCGCCCCCTGCGCCAATAGTACCTGCAATTTTTTCCGAAGAGCAACGTAGAAGGTTAGTCATAGAGAGAATACTCGAAGAGCCTCTACAAAGAAATGCAAATCTAGCCATTGTTCCCAGAGCAGGCCCCAACCTTTTTCAAATACACAATTTGGGACAGGATGTGGAACTGATGATGGCCATGTTCCTGAATCAAAGAGATCTCCTAGAACTTATGCGAGTGTCCCGCAATTTCAGGGTAGTTGCAAGCCATGATATACTATGGGAGCCAGTTCTTGGAAAATGTCGTATTTGGGGGCCTACAGCAATCTGGCGACGCGCTCGTGGAGAAGGGTATGAAGATGTTAACCCAAGGCAAATAAATCGAGCTCCTGCTTTACGACAACTTAAAGAGTATGTGGTTTCAGGGTTTGATCAAAATAATCTTACACGCGCTCATTTTTTTGAGTGGGCGGCACGGTATTACAATCTAGGACCTGCGGGGTTTCAAAACATGCCCAGGTTGCAGCTTGACTCTCTTAACCCAGAAGTAATCAACAGAATCGATCCAGCAAGTATGCCCACCTCTATAATGAGAAGCGAGGTTTTAGATAGACACGCTCTTTTCATCCGTTTGAAAGATCATGCTGTGGAAGGCCCAGAAGTGATTCTTGCTTTTGTGCAAACGCAAGACCCAAAAAATGTGCTACAAATACCCAATGCTTACTGGGGCGAAGGAAATTTGCTCGATGTAAATTATAGTAGAGACGGGCGTAATTACCATCAAAACTATGTTATTAGTATCATGAATAACCAACCTTTCGATAACGACCTTCCCGACGATGACCCCCGCCTGAGAAGAACCATCCGCTTAGCCTAGCACATCCCTAAGACATTTTGGTGCCCGGCCCTCACGCCCTCTTCCCCCGGCCTTGAACGCTGTTAAATTTTGGTACGTAAGTAATTGTAAACATATGGCATTCCCGTGAAAAACATGGTAGCTCTAGGTGTAATTGCCCAAACACGCGCTATGGTTCCACTATAGAGCCCTCTGATACCTTCATTTTTAAGCACGCGGAGAGCACATTGTAATGCAGAGCGATCAGGAAAGTTTGCCGAGTCCATGCCACTTAATTGAACGCGTAATTTAAATACGCCGAAAGGGGTCGTCGTTGCAGCAGCGGTGCCCCAGCTAAGTCCATTGATAGCTGCTTGTAGACTGATAGGAAGTTGTTTAGTATTGCCCTCTTTGTTGTTAAGACGGGTACGTAGCCCACCCGCTAAGAGTTCACCTATACCATTGATAGCGCCAAAATTAACAAGTTGAATCCAGAAGCCTCTATACAATGCTACAGGACCATCATTTTTCAAGATTTCTAAGGCGATTTCTCGAGCTTTTTTATCGGCGAACTTCTGATTTTTGAGCTTGTGTGGAGCTTGTTGAATTTCACTTAGCACGGAAGAGGTTGTCCAGCCACAGAGAGAACCTGATATCTGCCCTCCATACCCAGATAAAAAATTAGCGGTATCTGTACCTCCAAAATACTCCCTTGTCAAATGAGAACCTACGCAGTAGGCCCCAGTTCCCATTACGCTCCCTGCTGCTATTACGGGAAATCCAGCATAACATCCCCGAAGTCCCTCTTTAGTTATCACTTTTACGGCTGTGCTTAGCCATCCATCGGAAGACATTTTTGCTGCATTAGATGCAAATCTTCTTGTTTGAATGACAAGTGCTAGGTTGGTGACACCATCTGCAAACAAACCGACTCCTCCGCCAGCCAGCATACGTGGGATTAAGTCTTCAGTTTTTGATGGTTCTCTTGTCGATGTGTTTTTATTTACCGTTGTTGAGTTAAGAAGGGGTAATGTCATAGTCGTATTACCAATATTTGCAAAAATTAATGAAAATCTCCGCCTGCTTCATAAGTTGAGGGAGGTAGCTGAGAAAGTTCCGTAGCAAGAACAACAGCCATCGGCGGCTTCTGTGCTTCCAGCCAATATTGAATCTGTAAAGCAAAAGATGCATGGGCTTGACCCAGATCCTTTGCCTCAAGATAAGCCATTGCCATCTGATCATAAACTTGAGACCATATAACAGGGCTTTGGCTTTTTACATCGGCAGATATTGTGGTGGCTAGATGGGCTGCTTGAGCAAGCTCCTCTGGTTTAGAAGTGGAAATCGAGCTTCTTTGCAATGCAATTTTACACAAGCATTTTATCTTATCTGCTGCTCCAAAACTAACATTTTCCCCATTGACAGCTCTACTAGCTAACCATAGGGGTAAAAAGGCAGAACACCAAAAGCCTTGTTTATACCAACGCTTAGATACTTGGCAATATTCTTCTACCTTCTCTTGAATAGTCGGTTTAGACGAAACTGTGGATAGTTCTTTTACCATAGCTGGTCTACATACACCCGGCACAAGCGACACAAGAAATGCCATAAATCTACCCCCTTTTTTAATTTTGCATCATTTATCGCATAAGCTTCCATTATATACAAATGAAAACCGGGACGCCCAAGTTGAGTTAGAAGTTATAAAGGATTAATTTATGCAAATAGCCTGCAAAATCTCTTTCCTAGCCCGCAAGAAAAAACCACCTTCACTAGAATAAAGAAGAATACTTTCTCCCTCAAGAGCCCATTTTCTTAAACAATCAATTTCGCTTTGATAATTGCAAGAAAATTCTGGTAATTTATATTGATCACTAACGATGTATGCTTTTGTTCCAAAAGGCACAGGAGCACCGTTACGGAAAGACTCTCCTTCTGCCAATAAAACACACTGTTTATACTGTTGCATAATAACTCCATTCTCTTAAGAAGAAGAACTCCGGGTGTAGGATTCGAACCTACGACCAACGGATTAACACTCACTTTAGGAGCAACATGTCACA
>JABDAY010000015.1 GCA_013288895.1 Chlamydiota bacterium
ACACCACTTTTAGATTTAATTCAATGGGATTTCATCATGCATTACGACGATTTGATTTCCGAAGAGGTTGACTTCGTATCCATTCTCGGTTCTCTTAACATCTTCTGGCTTGCACTCTATACCACATGTTTTTGTAACATGCTCCGCTACAGCATTGTAAGAAACTGCCTCTTTAAGCTCTTCAAACTCTACTCTAAATTGAAAAGGCCCTATCCTGTGATCACCTTCTATAGGGATAATATGCGCTTGAAGGTTATGAGCAGAGATCACGTACAAACCATAACCTACTTTTTGAATATCTTCTGGATTGCAATCTATATCATAATTTTCTGTTAGAGCCTTAATAATGGCCTCGACTTCTCGTTGCTCTTGCGCCCAAGGGGGAAGCGCTTTTAATTCCTGCGTAGCGTGTAATTCTTGAGTAGCTTGAACATTATTTTGCATAGATACCTCCAATTGGGTTGAAAGCCCTATTTTACCCCAGGGGTCAATAAGAGAAAACGTGAAAGAAAAACTTAATGTATTAAATATTTTAATCCTCCGTTTTTGCATTTAATTGAGGTTTTCGGTATCGTACTAGCAAAACTAAAGGTTAACTATGCTCTCTATTGCCAGACTTTTTGGAAAATCCCCCTTTGCCACCCTTTTGACCCATATGAATAAGGTGGGAAGCTGCATGGAAAAGCTCTCAAAGCTTATAGAGATCTTGCCGAAGCTAGAACTCGATAAGCTCGATAGACTTGCGTCTGAAATCTCGGCTCTTGAACATGAAGCGGACGTCACTAAAAACGATATCCGCAATCACCTGCCAAAAAGCATTTTTTTACCCATGGATCGGGGGCATTTTTTAGAGATTTTGTCCATACAAGATAGTATCGCCGACCTTACTGAAGAGATTGGAATGCTCTTAATTCTCCGGCCTACAGATCTATGCAATGACGTAAAAATTGATTTCCAGGGACTGTATAAAAAAAACGCCGATGTCTTCTGGGATGCTAAGCAAGTCATCACTGAAATTGATGAATTGCTAGAATCTTCTTTTGGGGGTATTGAAGCTGAAAAAGTTAAGACAATGGTAGAGCAAATTGCCTACAAAGAGCATGAAGCGAGTTTATTAAAAAAGCAGCTTGTAAAGCAGCTATTTTCTCAAGGGGATCCTCTTCCTTCTGCCTTATTTATACTTCATTTAAAACTTATTGAGGAGATCAGTTCTATCTCCCATCTTTCAGAGAGACTTGCTAACCGTATTAGAATGGTGCTAGAGCTAAAATAATGGAAACAGAGTCGATACTGCAAATCTTGGTACTTGCCATTGGCTTCTATATGGCGTGGAATATAGGGGCAAATGATGTCTCTAACGCCATGGGAACATCGGTCGGCTCAGGTGCGCTCACTTTAAGACGCGCCGTAATTTTAGCAGCGATCTTCGAATTTTGTGGAGCCTATTTTGTAGGTGCTAATGTTTCTGAGACGATGCAAAAAGGGTTAATTGATACAACCCTGTTTCTCACTGATCCTACAACATTAATCATGGGAATGTGCGGCGCACTTTTAGGAACAGGGATATGGCTTCAGATAGCTTCCTTTTTTGGTTGGCCCGTTTCTACAACACACGCTATTGTTGGGGCAATCATCGGATTTGGGCTCATTGCCGTAGGAGTAGATGCCATCCTATGGGGGGAGGTTATGTCCATTGTCTTTAGCTGGATTTTAACGCCAGTGATATCTGCGTTCATCGCTTATTCTATCTTTTTCATTCTACAAAAAAACATTCTCTATGCCCTAAATCCCACAGAAGCTGCTATCAAGATGATGCCCTATTTGGTCTTCGTGGTCTTTACTGTGTTCACTGCAAGTTTTATGTTTAACGGGCTTGAGAATCTCCACCTCGCCTTTTCATCGCTCCAGGTGATCGGTTTGTCTTTGCTTGTGGGCTTTATCGGAGCTGCCATTACTTTTTTTATTATGAAAAAAGTCTCTTTGAAACAAAGCCTAGTAGCTACACTGCCTGCAAAAGGCGCCACACAAAATGTGGTCAGTGTTGGAAAAGCAATGAAACATCTACAAAGAATTGTGATCTCTTCTAAAGATGAGACTCACGCCCGAGCGTCGAATCTTTTAAAAGAGGTTAAAGCATTATCTCTAGAATTGCGCAAAGAAACAGATATTGGTGAGAGAACCTCCCACTACGCCATCGTAGAAAGACTTTTTATCTATCTTCAAATTTTAAGCGCTTGTTACGTTGCCTTTGCTCACGGAGCTAACGATGTTGCCAATGCGATTGGCCCTGTTGCTGCCGTGCTTGAAATCATCAAAAAAGGGGTCATTCCTGCAACTGCCTCTGTCCCTTCCTGGTTGTTAGCTCTGGGAGGCTTAGGCATTATTATCGGCCTTGCCACCTGGGGATGGCGCGTCATAGAAACAGTCGGGAGAAAAATCACCGAACTCACTCCGACACGGGGATTTTGCGCAGAATTTGGAGCCGCCACAACAATACTTATAGCTTCCAAGCTTGGCTTTCCCATCTCCACCACCCACTGCCTCGTGGGGGCCGTTTTAGGCGTTGGGGCCGCGCGCGGCATCCGCGCCATCAACCTCAGCATGGTACGCGACATCATCCTCTCCTGGATCGTCACCATCCCAGCCAGCGCCGTCATGAGCATCCTCATGTACTACCTGCTTCGGGCGATTTTCATCTAAAGAAAATTTAAGATCGGTTACGCATACGGTTACGGTTACGAGACGCCATTCCGTAACCGTAACCGTATGCGTATGCGTAACCGATCTTAAAAAATTTAGACCGAAATGATGCTCCCCGTAATGTTCTGCTTAAGAAGATTCACGGCGGCAAGAGCAATTTCCTCTGGGGTGAGGAGGGAGGCGACCGGTTCGCTCGGAAAATGCTCACGGCGGAGGGGGGTGTTTGTGCGATGGGGGACAAGAACGTTGATTTTTTTGTTTTTATAAGTGTCGGCAAGACCTTGAGTGAAGTTGACTACGGCTGCTTTTGCAGCAGAGTAAATGGGATACTCTTTTCTCCCTTTGGAATAGGAGGAGGAAGAAATATTAATAATATGCCCATCATCTGTAAGTTTCACACATTTACATGCGTAAATGAGAGATGTTAGGTTTACAGAGATTTGCTCTTCAATTTCCAGGGGAGTGAGATCTTCAATTTCCTTGAGCTTAAATTGGCCGACACAATTAATCAATCCATCCACAACGCCAATCTGTTGAAAGATCGAAACAGCTGCGGCGTAGGAAGTGAGATCTGCTGATAAAAGGGTATTTCTTGAAACAACTATAGGTGTGGCGCCTTCTTGTTCCAATAAAGAAACAATCGCTTTTCCAATCCCTCCTGTGCCGCCGGTAATAATGATTTTTTTTCCCCTAATCGAACTCTTAGACTCTGTTAAGTGAGTATGGGATAAACGGAAAAGCTGCTCAGCAATAAAAAGATCCAGCCCTGTAGTGATTTTAATATTATGCTCATCCCCTTGAACAATATGGATGGGGTGGGAAACAAGCGAGCAATCATCTGAAGAATTGGTCATAGTTGTTGTTTGGTGTGCTCTCAAAATTAAGGGGTAGTGGAAGCTTTGAGGGGTTTGCCCACGCAAATATTCTGAGCGGTTCGGAATCTCATCAATAACAGTCCCCGTCTTAGAATGAACAATCGTGTCACTTGAAGGGATGCAGGTGTCTACGGCTTGATGTAAAATGGCTCCTTCAAAGTTTTGCTGAATGATCCTTTTACTAACAAAGGGGCGCACCGCATCGTGAATCACCACATATTCTGTCCCTTTTTGACATGCAAGAAGGCCTAAGTAAGAGGAGGCTTGCCTAGTATCGCCTCCCGCGATAACTTTTATGTGGGAAGGATAATTTTTAATGTCCTCCTGTACCTCAGCAACATATTTTTCATGACAAACCAAAATGATCTCAGAGAATTCAAGAAACTTATCCAGCGTATGCAGATAGATTTTTTTTCCCGATAAGCGGTGAAACTGCTTGGGGAGTTCTGTCCCAAAACGGCTACCACTTCCTCCCATTAAAAGAATGGCACTGTTTCTCACATCCTGCATTTTTTATCGTCCTTTTTTAGAGTAGTGTAGATTTTTCTTGCAGAAAATACCATTAAAAAATAAGTTACTTTATCAGATGCCAGATATACCAATTTTTTTACTTGATTGGGCGTAAGGTATCCAGTTACAACAGAACTAACTTAGAGGAACTTATCATGGAATTGAATTGGAAAAGAGTGTTACCAGCTCTAACAACACTGCTAGCATGTGCAGGTTTACATGCTGACAATGGGGATTGCTGCCCAAAACCTTGCCCGCCTAAACCTTGCTGCGTGCCCACCTGCTGCCCTCCTGTGGTAGAAGATTGCTGCAACGTATGCCCCCCATGCAGAACAGTACTTCCCAACGGAGGTCCTTGCGTCATGGATGGCAATGACATGTTCATTACAGCAGACTTCATCTATTGGGAAGCTAGCCAAGATGGTCTACAATTTGCACAGAGCACACCTATTCAAGTTTTAAATACAGGATTTGCTCCCACATCAGGAACAGGAGCAGTTTATGAAATAGGTGAAAAATGGGCACCCGGCTTTAAAGTTGGTCTTGGCACCGATTTAGATCATGATGGTTGGGATCTTTATGCTGAATATACATGGTATAAAGCAAACCAAACACGTTCGACACCTGTATTCACTGGTAGTTTTGCTGTACCGGTTGCTTCAGATAATCCACTCGCGATCAATAGCCCTTTTAGCGATGTAAGTCCCATTCTTTCTTCAACTGCAAACTGGAATCTTAGACTGAATGTGATCGATCTTGAAATGGGTCGTAACATGTATCTTAGTCCAAGACTCACATTTAGACCTGAGTTTGGCGTAAAAGGAACTTGGCTAAAACAAAACTTCAATGCATCAGAAGAAACATTTGCAACATCCATTACTAATAATGGAATTACCACAACCTATGGCCACTTTTTCAATAGTACAACCAATACTATGAAAAATTGGGGCGTTGGTCTTCGTGGAGGATTTGATACAGCGTGGCACTTCTGTAGAGAATTTAGCCTAGTTGGAAAACTTGCTTTTACAGGACTATGGGAAACATTTAAAGTAACTCGTGTAGATAGCGGCACAGCGGCTGGAACTACAACAACGCTCACCAATATCAATGGAGCACATACATACCATCATTTAAGACCTGTAGTAGAATGGATGCTTGGTTTCCGTTATGAGATGTGGACTTGCGGTGATGATTTCCACTTTGCATTCGATGCAGGCTGGGAAGCGCAACAATGGTTTGGACAAAACGAATTTTTCATTAGTCAGACTAATGGAAATGACTTAGGATTCCAAGGTCTTAACGTTCGAGTCAGATTCGATTTCTAATCTGAATTCAACTTATTAACACAAGAGGCCTCTCGTAATGGGAGGCTTCTTTTTTTTTACCTTGCGATCACTTGTAGGACCTGATTAATTTGTACCAATAGTTTTGTGTGAGTTTTTCAAGATTAAAGGTTTGGCTCTGGATCTCTTGATATTTTTTTTCAAGAAACTCTTCTGTGACCTCTTCCCATTGATCGATAATAATGACCGGCAATCCTTCATATAATGGATTTAGAGAAGAGCTTTTTACGACGGGTATTGCACCCATATACAGAGCCTCCCATGTGCGGTAACAGTCAAGGCCGGCACCCCTTGGACTTAAAACAAAAAACGAGGAAGCAAGATCCTTAAGATAGATTTCATACTGCCTTTGCTTAGGAGAAAAGCAAAAGGGCTTTGCAGAAAAAAAGGTGTAAACAGGCCCGCGCTCTGCGAAATTTGTTTTCGTGGAAAAATTCATATAGAGAAGATGTTTTTTCTTAATATCCTGATTCCTAAATTTGAAAAGGTACATTTTAGATGCTTTTGCATTACGGCTATCAATCCCAATAGGGATAGGATGGAGTTTCGGATGGAAGAAGTCGTCGACATTTTGTGCAAACCAGGCGATCAACTTGTCATCGTCTAAAACGTAAGCAAATTTTCCCGGAGTAGAATAATCATAGTGATGCGTTACCAGAATATACCGCGCAGTGATTTTTGGATGGTGATAGGAAAAAAAATAGCTTAAAAGCTCTGGCAGAACATATACAACACTTCCCTCTTTAACCATCCTTGCATCAAAATGGGAATACTCGTCCACACGCAAGTCTGCGCAGGATAGAAAAATCTCTTTTGATACATAATCCATCCTTGCAAACAAGGAAATGGACGTGATCATCAAATACATAAATAAGCGAAACATACTACCTTTAGTTTATGTTAAAAACTCATTTTTTCATAGAGAAATAAAATTTTCCTTGCATGAAATACAATTAAAAATTAGATTGATCTCATATAACCGTCGCTTTAAATTTAAGGTGTCGAGTCAACAACAAAACTAAAACTTTAGTCCAACCTAGGGGGGATTAACATGGAATTAAATTGGAAAAGAGTATTACCAGCTCTAACAACAACATTGATCGCGTGTGCAGGATTAAACGCAGACACGAGTGGTCAGTCAATGCCAAATTGCTGTATGATGAATGATGGCTGTAACGGCATGATGGGATCAAATGATATGAATGCTCCTTCAGCAAGACCTCACTACATGGATTCTGCAGGAAAGATGCAAACATCAAATGGCTGGATCTTTGATGTGGAACCTTTCTATTGGCAATCACATTTAGATGATGCTGAAGTTGCAGTTAGCAACGAAGCTTTCACAACAGGATCCTCACCTACTACTGCTAGCCGCTTCACCGATGCTACATACGAGCATCTAAAATTTAAATGGGATGCAGGGGTTAAAGTTGGGGTTGGAGGTTACTTTGACCACGATGAATGGGATGTTTTTGTTCAATGGACCCATTTCCACAATAATGCCCATAAAAACATCAATAACACATTATCAAGTCCAACACCTGCGACTCTTTTCACAACATGGAGTGCTCTAGAAGTTGACACCTTAGCAGGCAATTTAACTGCGCAAGGGGTTGATGCTGACTGGTCACTAAATCTAGATCTCCTTGATGCTGAGCTCGGCAGAATGTTTTTTGCCGGTAAATGGCTAACTGTTAGACCTCATGTGGGTTTAAGAGGTGGATGGATTAGACAAAAGTTTAATATTGATTACCTCAATCTTTCAGGAGCTGGCGGTACAACTACTGCCATAACTACTGAAGACATCAACATGAAAAACAAATTCACTGGACTCGGTGTGCGCGCTGGTGTTGATACTGAATGGCATTCTGGATGCGGCTGGTGCCTCTATGGTAACGGCGCAGTTTCCATCCTTTATGGTTTTTACAAAAACACACAAAGTGAGACAATGGGACCAGATGAATTTGCTACTCCTTCAACAATCATTCTTGGAACAACAGATTCATTCCGTGATTCTAAGGCCATCACAGATCTAGCGCTTGGCATTTGCTACTCGCCAGAGATCAGCTGCATGTGTCCTTCAACACGGTTTACAATATCTTTAGGTTGGGAACACCACATGTTCTTTAACCAGTTCCAATTAAAAAGAGTTGCAACAGAAAACCCATCAGCTACTCCAGGCACAAACTACACAACTTATGTAAGAGAGCCCTCAGATCTCTCTACTCAAGGCTGGACGCTCGGGCTCATGCTTGACTACTAGAATTTTCAAGACAACTTGAAAAAAACCCCTAAAAACCCGGAAAGGACAACCTTCCCGGGTTTTTATTTTTAAGAAAACGCAAAACAAAAATCGCAAAACGAAAGAAATCTAAGAATTCTTAATTCTTTCTTCCGCTTTGCGTTTATTGTTTTGCGTTTTGCGTTTATATGAGAGTTACTTGCCCAAGTTCTTTGTGGATATAGTCAGCGCGCTTCTGGGCAGCTTCTGAGGGATTAAGAGCTTTCTCCTTGTATATGTAGGCGAGGTGGGCTCTACGGCATTTAAAGAAGATCTCGTTGATCTTTTTGTCGGTAATTCCCTTAACCCATCCAAGATCGATTCCTAATTTAATCAGGCTTAAAGCATCTAAAGTCTCTTTTGTTTTAAGTTGATAAGAGTTTAAAAGGAGGCCGTAAGAGCGGGCGATCTGATCTTTGATCTCTACATTATTTTCCTTTGCAAGATGGGCCCGTAGCCCTTTTTCAGATGCGACAAGATTCATAGCGCTTACATGGAGCTCGTTTAAAATATTCTCCTCAGTAAGGCCAATTGTGCAATCATTGGTTAAAACAATCATGTCCCCTGCAATATCCTCAAGATTTCCCAAAAGACTTGTCGCTACAACTTCTTCCTCTTTTTGTTTTGCAAGTGCATCTTCCAACTGTCCCGTATGAATGAGCGCTGGTAAATGAAGATAAACATAAACAACAAGACCTGTTCCACAAAGGAGAGGATCAGAGGTCAAATACCCAAACCTTGAAGAAAAGGCAAAATCAAGTTTAAGGGAACTATCCATTGCAGATAACTTACTCCACGATTTTTCCCATTCTCCCTTGGTATCCAGAAGCTCTATCTGTAGATGCTCTTGAATGTTAACCATAGCGAGCATTTCTCCCGATTCTTCAACAATAAACGCTTGGCCCGCAAGTGTATTTTGAAGCCCCTCGAATGCCAAAAAATGTTCGTAGATAAACTCTTTATCTAAAACGGTGAGATTTTCCGCCTTTAGAAAGTATTTGGAAGGAAACGACTCTTTAATAAGATTGGACACCTGGCCCGCCTGCATTTCCCCCAATTTTGGGGGAAACAAGTATTTTGCAAGATTGCGATGCAAAACAAAAGAAGAGGCGGGCCATATGGGATTAGTCTCATTCTCCCAAGGGGTGTGCTCCAATATAAAAGAGGGCAAGCTCATTTTTCATTTTTGTCAGTTAAAGCCTTAATTTGATCTCTTATCCACGCCGCCTGCTCATAGTTTTCTTTCTTAAGAGCTTCGTTGAGTGCAACGTTCAAAGCAGTCAATCGTGAAGACGAGGGAACTTCGGTAGCTTTGCCAGGTGTTTTACCAGTATGTAGAGGCTGATTTTTTTTCATGATTTGTTCCTTTTTTAGGCGAGGTGATATTTTATTTGTTGCCACTAATTCTGAAGTTATCACGTCAGAAAAAACGGCATAGCATTCACTACATCCCAGAGGGTTACCCATTCTAACCGACTCCAAGGTAGTGCGGCATGTTCCACAGCAAAGTCCCATTTCAGCTCCTCCCACACCAGGAGAAGGTCTGCCATGGAGTTTTTGCTGTAAAATAGGGCAATCAGCGCACATCTCAGTTATAATGATCAGATCTCCAACGATCTCCTTGTAAATCACCTTAATCGGCTTTTTACAATGGCTGCACTCAATATTCCGCTCTGACATTAAAAAAATCCCTTACCCTATTTACTCCTGCATTTAATCGATCAATGATTTATTGTAAATCATATGATCCGAAAAAAGAAAAATAACATCGAATGGCTGGAGTTTGAAAAACTCTCACGAATCCCCGGTCTTGTCCATGGGGTATTTCTCCGCAGCGGCGGACTTAGCCTGGGGCCATATTCTTCATTAAATGCAGGAGGAGGCACCGGCGATGAGCCCTCTATCGTCAATAAAAATAGAGAGTTAATTCAACAAACGCTTGGGGTCCCCCTACTCATTGATGGAAAGCAGGTACATAAAGATACAATCATCCACGTAAATGGAGATATCGGTTGCACTGAATGCGATGGACTTATCACACATAAAAAAGGGCTCGGCCTCTTCATCAAACACGCCGATTGCCAAGCGGCTATTTTCTACGACACAAAAAACAAAACCATTGCAAACGTCCATTGTGGCTGGAGGGGAAATGTGCAGAATATCTACGGCAAAACAGTCACAGAAATGCAAGCCAATCCCAGTGACCTGATCGTCTGCATTTCCCCAAGTCTTGGCCCTGAATTCTCAGAATTTAAAAACTATAAAGAGGAGCTCCCTGAGCATTTCTGGCCTTATCAGTTCAAACCCCTCTATTTCAACCTTTGGGAAATCTCCAAAAAGCAGCTCCTAGACGCCGGCGTCCCCGAATCAAACATCGAAATCGCCTCCCTCTGCACCTACACCCACCCCCACGACTTCTTCTCCTACCGCCGCGACAAACCCACCGGCCGCAACGCCACTTTAGTCGCCCTCTTGTAGGATTTTATTTTTTGCATTCTTCTAGTTGTAATAGTTGAAGGCGATGACCCAGCTGAGGAAGTCGGAGGAGTTGCGGCCGCAGGCGGTGAACCAGGCGCCGCCAATGAGGCCGCATGCTGCGCTGAAGTTGTACTCGATAGCGGGGGCAAGGCTTAGCTGCTGCGAGAGGGGGTTGCCAACTTTTGAAACACTCTTGCCTTTAAAACGATTTTTTTGCCTGTATTGTTCATTTATATCAATTGCCAAAACCCAATTTCTTGTTAAACAATATTCAAGTCCTAAAAGAGCTATGATTTGATTTCCAGGATAAACTTTCCCAACAGTCCCATGCCCCCCACCATAAGTATTAAAACTGCGTACATGAACAGGGGCAAAATAAGTATACCCAAGTTGAAGCCGAGTATTTAACCAGTGCCAACCCCCAAAATGATATTTCTTTCCAAAAATAAAGGAAGGTTGAGTTGCAAATGAGCCTCGACCCGTCACATCCGTTCTTAATTTTCTTGGATCTAGCCTTTGATAGTTTCCTGTAGGACATGTTTCCTGGATTAAAAACTTTACAGCTGGCCACGGGGTATCAGGGGTATCAAAATAACATTGAAAGGCAAAACCCAAAGGGAAATCACCAAATCTAACAGATTCTTTCCCTTCAGTCTTATTATAAAAAAATTGGGGATTGAAGGAAAACTGGGTTCTTTTGCTAATTCCTATTTGGTTTGTCATCTGAGCGTTCACACTGACAAAAGTAGGAACTCTATGGGCATGCCAGTGATCATCATAGGCCCCTTTAGTTACCGTTACATATACATAAGGCTCTAAATTGACAAATCCATAGGGAACAACATAGGCCGAAGGAGTAAGAAGAGGGCCTGTGAACCAGGGTCTTAAATCAGGGGGAGGAGGAGGTCCCCCCTCTTCAACCGATCCCCCTATGGCAGCAGGAAGAAACGCAAAATGCAAAATGCAAAACGCAAAAGCGAGTGTAAAAATCTTCATTTTAAATGAGTTTGCTGATTTCAATACCTATTTCTATCACGACGAAAGATATCAGTACAGCAAGGAAAACTCTGCCACCAGGAAGCTGCTGGTTTGAACGACCGTATTTCTTTTTATAACGGCCAACCCATACCATTAAGGGGGGAAAAATCCCAAAAAGAATGGCACAGCTAAAGCCGCCGGCATAACCTAGCGCAGTTAAAAAGACGTCCGGATATGTCAAAGCTATTAGAACTGGGGGGACAAAAATAGCAAGGCATAGGCCCACTTTTTTAATCCCCTTTTTAACAATTTTAAGACCATCTGCAAGAAAATCAAGGTAGGCTAGCGCAAGGGCGATATAAGATGTTGTCATCGTAAAAAATGCAAAAGCCTTACCAATAGTGAATAAACTAGGGTTATTGAGATATTGCTTGAGGGGCATAACAGCGTTATTTCCCCCTTCTGCAGCTTCGATAAGACCGCCGGGTCCCTCAACCGGTATAATTCCAAGAATGAGGTATTCCCAAATGAGGTAAACTAGGAGAGGGATTGAGGTGCCAAAGAAGATAGCAAGGCGCACTCTTTTAACATTCCGTTCCATATAAGTCACAAGTGTAGGAATGATGACCTGATAGGTAAATGCCGTGAAAAGGATAGGGATAGCGATCCAAGCTTTCGACCAGTTCATATAATGGAGCAAAGCGGTATTAACACTGCCAAAAGCGGCAAAAATAAAGAGCAAATAAGTGATAATCACTCCTGCCATTAAACCCATATTGAGTCTATCAACAGAGTGGGTACCCAAATAGACTATGGGGGAGAAAAGTATCACATAAGCGATCGTGGCAACTGCGGGATTTAAGGCCGTCCCAAATATTTCTCTTAAAATCGATCCACCTCCCACAACGTGGGCAATCATAACCGTTACGAAAAGGAAAAGGTAAACCACCCAGCAGATATTCTTTCCAGCATTACCTAAAAGTTTATGAGCCATGGTGATCAAATTGGCTTCTTTAGGCATCCACAAACACACTTCTAAAAGAAGAAGCCCGGTACAGAGCATGAATAACCAGCAAGCAAGATAAATGGTGATCGAAGGGAGAAATCCACTTGGTCCAGTAGCTACAGGCAGAGCTAACATACCGACCCCAATCGTCGTTCCTGCAATCAACAATGTTCCACCTAAAACGTGTCCGCAAGCATGAAAAATACGCATAATTACCTTTATTAAAATTGAGTTTCCATTATAAGATAGCAAGATCACTAAAAAACGACAATGAAAACTATAAATTTGAGCCTATCAGGGCTAAAACTTTTGCAGCCTAAGGTCTGGCATGACGAGCGGGGATTTTTCTGTGAGTGCTACCGTGAGACCCTTTATAAAGAGCTGGGCGACTTCGTGCAGACGAATCACTCTTATTCTAAAAAAGGAGTTTTACGGGGGATGCATTTTCAAAAAAACCATACGCAGGCTAAGCTTGTTACTGTCCTTGAAGGGAAAATTTTCGATGTCGCTCTCGACATGAGAAGAGATTCCCCTACCTTTGGCAAATGGGAAGGGGTCTATTTGGATTCAGAAAAACACGAACAACTCTTTATCCCTCCAGGCTTTGCTCACGGTTTTTGCGTGGTTAGCGAGGGGGCTCATGTCCTTTATAAAGTCAGCACCATTTACGATCCTGAAACGGAAAAAGGGTTTGCCTATAACGATCTAGACATTCCCTGGCCGGTCCCTAACCCCATCCTTTCGAAAAAAGATCAGGAAGCCCCCCGCTTCTCGGAGGTAGTATGAAACTATGGATACTAGGAAAAACAGGCCTTTTAGGAAACGCTCTTGTGAACGTTTGCAAGGGGCTTGATTTTGTCGCGACAACGCGCGGGGAAGCTGATATAACCGATCTCGATTCTCTAAAAAAAGCTTTGTCTGAAATTAACCCCACCCACATTGTCAATTGCACAGCTTTTAACGACGTTGACGGAGCCGAAAGTAAATCTGACCAGGCTTTCTCTGTCAATAGCCTCGGCCCAGAAAATTTAGGCAAGCTTGGGAAAAAAGTGATCCATATCTCCACTGATTATGTTTTTGATGGAGCCAAAAGAAGTCCCTATTTAGAGGAAGATTCCTGTAATCCTTTGAGTGTCTACGGCAAGTCAAAACGAGAAGGGGAACTCAAACTACTTTCTGCAGCGCCAAATGCCCTGATCATCCGCACCTCCTGGCTTTTTGGGACCGGCGGGAAAAATTTTATTTCCTCTTTAGTGAATTTATTAAGAACTCAAACTGAGCTTAAGATAGCTGCAGACCAGATCGGAAGCCCCACTTATGCGCCTGATTTGGCTCGTACAATTCTATCTCTATTAGACCATAGTGGCATATACCACTTTGCCAATGCCGGACAAGTCTCCCGCCTTGAAATTGCCGAGTATTTTTTAGAAGTAGCTAAAGAGCGAGGAATACCTTTAAACTGCAAATCTCTCATCCCTTTTAAAATGAACTTTCTTGCACCAAGACCCGATTACAGCGTACTTGGAACAAGTAAAATTAACACTCCAAGATCCTGGAAAGAGGCTGCCGAGGAATATATCGATGCGAGCTTGTAAAAGAATTTTGGTGACCGGCGGCGCTGGATTTATCGGATCCGCTTTCATCCGTTATGCAATCTCATTTGCAGACAAAATTGTTAATCTCGATCTATTAACCTACGCCGCCAACCTAGACAGCCTAAAATCGGTAGAAAACGACCCTCGCTATCTATTTGTCCAAGGAAATATCTCCGATGCACCTCTTGTTGATGCATTATGCAAAAAACACCAGATCGACACGATCGTCCACTTTGCAGCAGAAAGCCATGTAGATAACAGCATTTTAGGACCTAAAGCATTTTTGGAGACAAACGTATTTGGAACGTTTCAACTTCTAGAAGTTGTTAGAAACAATCCTCATCTCCATTTCCACCACGTTTCCACAGATGAAGTTTACGGCTCGATCGAAAAAGGTTCTTTTAATGAAGACTCTTGCCTCAAACCAAACTCCCCTTATTCCGCTTCTAAAGCAGCATCTGACTGCTTTGTCAGAGCCTATACACACACCTACAATCTCTCTACAACAATATCCCACTGCTCAAACAATTACGGCCCATGGCAACACTCAGAAAAATTCATTCCCCATATGATCAAGTGCTGTCTCGAAAATAAACCCCTTCCTGTCTACGGAAAGGGTCTTAATGTGCGCGACTGGCTCTATGTTGACGATCACGCAGAAGCCCTCTTTCTAATTATACAAAAAGGAAAAAAAGGTGAGACCTATGATATCGGCGGAGAATGTGAGATGCAAAACATTACCCTTCTCTACTCCCTCATCGAACTCCTAGGCGCTGACCCGTCGCTCATCACCTTCGTAAATGACCGCCCAGGCCACGATTTCCGCTACGCCATCGACTGCACAAAAATCAAAACCACACTCGGCTGGTCCCCCCGCCATTCCCTAGAAGAAGGATTACGAAAAACAGTAGCTTGGCATGAAAGTTACCTTTCTATACCAAAGTAACTTCAAAATTTGAAAAAAATTCCCTCTTCCTCTGCGTCCTCTGCGACTCAGTCTTCACTCTGCGCTGATGGAATTTGGTATTTAGCCAATAAGTCGGTGTCTTATTGTCTGAATGTGGAATTTCATCAGCGCAGAGTGAAGACTGAGTCGCAGAGGACGCAGAGAAAATTATTTATTAAATTTTTTCTATCATGCCTATCAAGCATATCCTATTTATCATCTATTTTTATCTTACATAACCAATTCGTTATTTGCGTTTTGGTCTCTTGAGGGAGGTTGGGGTTGGATTGGAGTTTGTTGCAGGCGTCGAGGGCTTCTTGGGTTTTTCCATTAAGAAGGGCGGAGTTGGCAAATTCTGAGGGGATTCCATAATCATAGACGATCTGCTCGACAACCATATCGTCCTTGGGAAAAGGGTGGGTGAGGGCATATTTTAGCAAAAGATACGTTAATAAATTGTTCCCTTTTTTTCGATAAATAAGGGCCATCCGATACAAAGGTTCAGCTCTTGTAGGCCGGAATTGGTAGGCGGTAGTGTAACTTTTCAAAGCAGCTTCAGGATCGGTTAGTTCTTGAATAATCCCCATCATGTAAAGAGACCAATAGGTCTCTTGCACATCAGGACTGCTCATATTCCCCCTTCGAATGTAGTTTTGAAGGGCAAGATCATATTTTCCAGCATTGAGATAACTTTGAGCCAGGTAAAATACATGGCGACTATTTGATGGATCCTCTTTTAAAGCAGCCTCTAGAATGGCGGCATCTTTGAGAAAATGGGAAGGATCTGTGGCTCTTGCCCCTTGCACTGCATTGCATACGTTGATCACATTTTCAAGAACTGCATTTGTTTTCGCTTCCGCACATGAGAGCAGTTCATGCATAACCCCTTCCCATTTCCAAGGCAGACGTGTATCGATAAGGGCAATTCCTTTAAAATCTATAGCCCCAAGCTGCCTGATTGTAAAAAAGTAAAAATCTTTATCCAGCTTCGGCCACGAAAAATTCGGGGAATATTGAAGTATTTGGTCTGCATCCATAAGCAAAAGATAATCCCCTTTATTTTTTGCGAAGGAAAGAGCTTCATTCCTATTGTGTGCGAAATTCACCCAAGGACGCTCGTGGAGTTCTCCAGGAATCCCTGCTAGAAATTTTTTAATCACTTCCTGCGTACCATCGGAAGACCCCGTATCGACAATCACCCAATAATCGATCAAATGTTTAACCGATCCCAAACATTTTTCTATGACCTCTTTTTCATCTTTAACAATCATGTTCAGACAGATGGTTTTTTCCCCCGCTTGAACACCAACCATAAATAGAAGGAACAGAAACATTTTTTTCATATTTTATGCTCATTTATCAAGTTAAACCAATAGTCCGCGTGGAGTTTTTCGTGGAAGAAGGTGAGCATGGAGAATTCGAGCTGTTTTTGGTGGAGGAATTCTTCGGTGACCTCGTTCCAATCATGAACAATCACGATGGGCAAGTCATGATAGAGGGGATCTAGTGAGGAACTTTTAACGATGGGATAGGCACCGAGATAAAGAGCCTCCCAGAGCCTATGGGTATCGAGTGCGTTTCCTCTGGGACTAAAGACGAATTTAGATTCTGCCAGGTCTTTTAGATAGTCTTCATAATTTTTAGGGCCCGGCGAATAACAAAAAGGCTTTTTTTCAAAAAGGTTATAGACGAGCGACCTTTCTGAGGTGTAGGTCTTTACTGTAATATTTAAATAGGCCAAATGTTTTTTTGCACTGTTTAACCCAAGCATCTTCTGCATAGCATCAACGTTCCCATGCGGCCAATAACGATTAGCAAGGCCCATGGGGATGGGATATAGCTTCGGATGGGTGCTATCGGGATTTTGAGCAAACCACGCAACGATTTTATCCCCATCCAAGTAATGCTTGTAAATTCCAGGAGCGGAATCATCGCTGTTATGCGTCACTAAAATATAAGGATTTTTAATTAAAGGATGCATCCTCTTAAAAAAGGGGTGAAGGTAATCCCCTTTAACAAATATTGTCTCATGGGACTTTATCAACTGAGGCCTAAAATTTCCTGTCTCATCATAGACATGATCACAAAAAGCCCTAAAAGTATCGCCCGAAACAAATGGAGCGCTCGAACTCCGGTCAACTGCCGACATGACATTGCAGAGCAATAAGAAAAAAAGAAATAAGAAAGATCGGGCACGCACGCGGGCACGGGCACGAAAGAAAGAAGGCCTTGAATTCTCTTCTTCCCTCCCTCTTTCGTGCCCGTGCCCGTGCCCGCGTGCGTGCCCGATCTTCTCTTCGCTCCCCATTATCGTGATAAAAACTGTTTAAGATTCTTGGAATGGATATGCAGATTATTGATTCTGCACTTCTCTCCTCTGTAAAAAAGATAAGGCACTCGTCTTCCTTCACTATCATTTTCCCAAATGAACTCAAAATTAGCAGGATTAAATACACAGCTTTCATTGATAAATCCCTTGCCCGATGCACCGGGATTACGAGGATCAATCCCGCCCAAATATTGACCGAGAGCTGCAGCATCAAAAACGGAGGCTAGCACCTCGTAGTTGTTCGAATATACAGATTTTAATCCTACAGATGGCATCACAATCGGAAGATAATCGACATAAGTATGATGGTATTTGTCTTTAAACTTGGAAAGATATTCCATGTCATTGGGAGCTTTGGTCTCCGCAATAAATTCAGTTAATTTGTCTAGAGGCTTTGATTCAGAGATGTATAAAATCCCGGGAATACATCTTTTATCATTATCAAAGGTAGCCGCGATCATTCCCCTATAGAGTCCTTTAAAGAAAGGGGCTAAATTTTTCAGATCGGCATAGAGCATTACGTCGCTTTCCAAATGGAAAAGATCTTTAATCTGATATTGCTTCATAAAATCGTCTAAAACAAAAAACCTCTCCGTAGCAAAAAAGACAAATCCTCCTCGAAAATCCCTGTTTAAAGGAGAGCTTTTTTTAAATTTTTTGTGCTGAGAAGATTTTTTTAGATCCTCGTAAGAGATCATATAGACCCCTAGATTTTTTTTTGCATGCTTCAATGCCTCATTGTTAGCAATGAGATATATGGGGCATTCCTTATTAAAGAAGCGCGCCTGAGCAATGCTCTCCTCAAGATAGGGAGGAAGCGTTTTACCGATATGAACAAACACTATCGAAACAGCATTAGCAATACTTATAAAACACAAAAGAAAACAACACAAGATTCCCATTTTAATCCTTCCCAGTCCATGTGTGGCAAGAAACATACACGAATTTTTGTTTTTTGTATGTTTTTAAATTCTTAAGGGTGCGCACATTTTTACATTTTAACGAGCGTATCTTCCCCTTAAATGCATGGAGAAAAACATAATTAAAATAGAGCTCATATTCTGAAAAGAAGGAGCCAAATATTTCATTCTTATCGACGCAATGACAAATTGCTTTCCACGGTTCCCCTTCAATCATTCGAAAGAGATCTTCCAAAACGCTCTTTTGAAAGAGCATATGATGGACAATTCCTGAATACTCTTGAAAAACCTTTTTAAAACCAGGGAGGAGACGCTTAGCATGAGCAAAATAAGGTTTGTGATACTCGGTGCCCACATTGTATAAAGGCTCCCCCCAATCGGTCATAAACTCAACGCGATTTAAAAAAATCGTGTCAGCATCAAGCATGAGTACATTAGAAGAAATGCCAGGAATCACAAAGGGGGCATACAATTTTAGGAGTTGTTGATAGAACCATCCACTCCTGTTATTTTTATCTTTCAGATAGCTTTCAGCCCTTTCTATATCCCCATTAAAAATTTCTATTACCACGTCTCTTATTGAAAAAGGATAGTTTCTTTCAGGAAACCATTCCGCAGAATTTGTTAACCGCGTAGGTGATACCACAATGATCCGCCGCACATCTTTTCCATATTTTCGTATCCCTTTAATGCATAACTCTAACGTCTTAAGATCTTTCGATATGCAAGGGATCACTACATCGATCTCAAAGGCGACAGCTTTACAAAAAAATATAAGTAATAAAAAATATTTCATGCCTATCCGCAAACGAACCGATTATAGTATTATTAATTCGCTATGACGACAAGTGAAATTTTAGAAGAAAGAGAAGAATACAAATACGGCTTTGTCACACAGATCGAGACGGAAAGTTTTCCAAAAGGTCTGAGCGAAGAGACCGTACGCGCCATTTCGGCTAAAAAAAATGAGCCCCCCTTTTTACTAGAGTTTCGCCTTAAGGCTTATGCAAAATGGCAAGGAATGAAAGAGCCTCATTGGGGCAACCTTCATTATCCTCCTATCGATTACCAAAATATTTGCTACTACAGCGCCCCCAAAAAGAAACAGGAACTCAGCAGTTTAGATGAGGTTGATCCAGAAATTTTAAAGACATTTGAGCGGCTCGGAATCCCTTTGGATGAACAGAAAAGGCTGGCCAATGTTGCAGTCGATGTAGTGTTCGATTCTGTATCCTTGGGAACAACGTTTCAAAAGACGTTAAAAGAAGCTGGAGTAGTTCTTTGCTCGATATCTGAGGCTGTCCATCTTTATCCAGAGCTATTAGAAAAATACTTGGGAACGGTTGTTCCCATTGGAGATAACTTTTTTGCAGCGCTCAATTCCGCTGTATTTTCTGACGGATCCTTTGTTTACATTCCCAAAGGGGTTAGATCTCCCATTGAGCTTTCCACCTACTTTCGGATCAATGATAAGGAATCTGGCCAGTTTGAGAGAACTCTCATTATTGCCGAAGAAGATTCCTATGTTAGCTATCTGGAAGGGTGTACTGCACCTGCCTTCGATAATAATCAGCTGCACGCAGCCGTTGTAGAGCTTATTGCACTAGACCGCGCTGAAATTAAATACTCCACTGTCCAAAACTGGTACGCAGGAAATAAAGAAGGGGTAGGGGGAATTTTTAATTTTGTGACCAAGAGGGGCAGATGCCAAGGCTTCCGCTCTAAGATCTCCTGGACTCAGGTAGAAGCGGGCGCTGCAATCACATGGAAATACCCCAGTTGTATTTTGCAAGGAGATGAATCTGTAGGAGAATTTTATTCCGTGGCCCTGACCAATGGGAAAATGCAAGCGGATACCGGAACAAAGATGATCCATCTTGGCAAAAAAACGAAATCAACCATCGTATCTAAAGGAATCTCGGCAGACCAGTCGCATAATACCTATCGAGGTCTTGTAAAAATTGGGCCCAAAGCTACAGGGGCAAGAAATTACACTCAATGCGACTCGATGCTTGTGAAAGATGAGTGCTCTGCGAACACTTTCCCCTATATCGAGGTTGCTAATGCCTTTTCTGAAGTGGAGCACGAAGCCTCCACTTCCAAAATGAACGAAGAACAATTATTTTATTTACAAACAAGGGGAATTTCAAGGGAAAATGCGATTAATCTGATCGTAAACGGCTTTTGCAAAGAGGTGATTAAAGAACTCCCTTTAGAATTTGCCGTCGAAGCGCAAAAGCTTTTGACCCTTAAACTAGAAAACTCGGTGGGATGATGACGCTATTAGAAGTAAAAAATTTATACGTGAAAGGGATTTTAAAAAATTTCAGCCTAACTGTGCGCGCAGGAGAAATCCATGCTATCATGGGTCCTAATGGCGCCGGCAAATCGACCTTGGCAAAGGTGATTGCAGGGGACCCTTCCTACGAGATTGAAAGCGGAGAGATCTTATTCAACGGGGAAAACATTCTAGAGCTTGCCCCCGAGGATAGAGCCCGGTTAGGAATTTTCATGGGCTTCCAATATCCTGTAGAGATCCCCGGATTAAATAATGAGCTATTCTTACATGCAGCTTATGGAAAAGGAACCGTAGAAGAATTTAGCAAAATCCTAGATGAGACTTTAGAGTTTATGGAGATGAAACCCTCCTTTAAAGAAAGAAATGTGAACGAAGGGTTCTCTGGCGGCGAGAAAAAGAAAAATGAAATTTTGCAAATGGCTATTTTAAAGCCCACTCTTGCGATCCTGGATGAAACAGATTCAGGCTTGGATATCGATGCGATGAAAGTAGTGGCAAATGGGGTAAATAAACTCTTAAATGCCACGAATGCCCTCATCCTCATCACACACTATCAGCGCCTATTAGACTACATTAAACCCCACTTTATCCATGTGGTGATCGATGGGACAATTGTCTTATCCGGGAGCGCGGAATTAGCTCTTGAGCTTGAAGAAAGGGGGTATGATTGGCTCTTAGCAAGCAAATAGACATCAACGACCCCTACTTAAAGGAAGCTTATCAATACTTTCCCCTCCGTTCCTTCTATGAGAATATGGATTTTCAAAAAGGATCGGTGGAGGTTAGCTCTAAAGGGATCGTCGCTATTCCCTTAACCCAAGCGATGACTTCTTATGGGAATTTTCTCCTGCCAAAATGGGCAAAAGAAACCCTCGAAGAAAAAGATCCTTTTTATCTTCATCATTTAAAACATTATGAACAGGGGTATTTTATTTTTGTCCCCCCAAAATGCAAGCTTGAAACTCCCATTGTTATCACTTTAACAGACTCATTTGCCAAAATCGAAATCGTCTTGGGCAAGGAAGCAGAAGCGACGATTGTTCTAAACGAAAAGTCGACCGCTTCTACATGGATGAACAACACCCTTTCCTTCTCTTTAGACATGGGCGCAAGATGCTCATTAAAAAGGGTGATTCAAGAAGATCCAAACGCTTTTCATTTCTCCTACGTACGCGCCTCTCTAAAGAAAGATGCCTACCTCCAAACAGTCACCACCTCTCAAGGTTCCAAAGGCTCAAGGCAAGATTATAAAATTGCCCTTTTAGGAGAAAATGGAGAAGCAGAGCTCAATGGCATTTGGAAACTCCGTGATACTAGACACAACTCTACAAATATCCAGATCTCCCACTTAGCCCCTCATACCCGTTCCATGCAACGTTTTAAGGGTGTGCAAGAGGATTTTAGCCAAGCAAGCTTCCAAGGACAAATATTTGTTGCAAAAGTTGCCCAAAAAACTCAGGCGTATCAGTTAAATAAAAACATCCTCCTTGGCGAAAGAGCCATTTGCAATAGCAAGCCCAACTTGCAAATCTTCGCAGACGATGTAAAAGCTTCGCATGGAGCGACTATTGGGCAGCTGGATGAAAGACAACTTTTTTATCTAACTTCCCGTGGCATCCCCTTAAAAAGGGCAACCGAGCTTTTGCTCGAGGGTTTTTGTAATGAAATCTATGATCTACTTTGATTCTGCGGCAACAACTCAAAAGCCCAAGGTGGTGATCGATGAGATCACCCGTTTCTACGCTGAAGAATATGGAACTGTCCATAGAGCCGTTTACGATTCTTGCTTAAAAGCCACAGAAAAATATGAAAATGCGAGAAAGCTCATTAAATCCTTCCTCCACGCTGATGAGGTCATTTTTACCAAAGGGACAACGGACGCCATTAATCTTGTGGCTTCTTCCTTTATCCAAGAGGGGGATGAGGTTCTTATCTCTGAAATGGAGCACCACTCCAACATTGTCCCCTGGCAACTAAAAAGAGCGAAGCTGATTGTCATTCCAATAGATGACAATGGAGAGATCATCCTCAGCGAACTAAAAAAGAAAATCACAAAAAACACCAAACTCGTCAGCATCGCTCACATTGCCAATTCAACCGGCACCCAAAACCCGATCGAAGAGATCATTGAAATCGCCCATGCCCACGGGGCAAAAGTCCTCATCGATGGAGCACAAAGCGCCCCCCATATCCCCGTAAATCTACAAAAACTAGATTGTGATTTCTTTGCCTTTTCCGGCCATAAAATCTATGGACCTACCGGCATTGGTGTCCTCTGTGCAAAAAAAGAACTCCTCGATCAAATGCCTCCCTACCAAGGGGGTGGCGACATGGTAGACAAAGTGACCTTTGAAAAAACCACCTTCCAATCATCTCCCCTAAAATTCGAAGCGGGCACTCCCCATATTGCGGGGGTCATTGGCCTGGGCGCTGCCATAAAATATATCCAAGAAATCGGCATGGAAACAATCGCTGCAAAAGAGCAAGAATTACTTCACTACGCAACAGAAAGACTCACACCCCTCGTTAACATCCTCGGCACAGCAAAGAAAAAAGGAGCCATCATCACCTTCGTAATCCCGGGAATCCATCCCCTTGATATCGGAAGTTTCCTCAATCTCAAAGGGATCGCCGTCCGCACAGGCCACCTCTGCGCCCAGCCCACGATGGCCCGATTCGGCGCCGTTGCAGCCGTGCGCATCTCCTTTTCCTTCACCAACACCTTCACTGAAATCGACACCTTCATCGCTGCTCTAAGGGAAGCTATCCTTCTACTTAAATAACAAATTGCAATGGAGAATCATATGAAAAAGATACCGGTTGGCATTCTTGGCGCCACAGGGATGGTGGGACAAAAATTTGTTGAATTGCTCTCTTCCCATCCTTGGTTTGAGATTGTCGCTCTCGCGGCCTCTGACCGCTCAGTTGGCAAACGCTATGGGGATGCGATGAAGTGGTCCATGCAGGTTGCATTACCACAGAATATTGCCGACGTGCCCGTAGTTGCTTGCCTCCCAGATCTCCCATGCAACGTCGTATTTTCCGGGCTGGACTCTAGCGTTGCAGGCGTTATTGAAGAGAATTTTGCGAGAGCGGGCTATAAAGTGATTTCTAATTCTAGCAATCATCGGATGGACCCTAACGTCCCTCTCCTGATTCCTGAGGTTAATGGAGATCACTTAAAGCTCCTTGAGCATCAACGTTTCGGCGGCGGCACAATCATCACCAATCCCAATTGCTCAGTCATTGGAATCACTATGGCACTAAAACCTTTGCTGGATAAGTGGGGAATTGAAGCTGTTCATGTTGTGACGCTGCAAGCCTTATCAGGTGCGGGGTATCCTGGGGTGGCAAGTATCGACATTTTAGATAATGTCATCCCTTATATTGCAGGCGAAGAGGCTAAAGTAGAAAAAGAGCCCTTAAAAATTCTGGGGACATATCTCGAACCTTATGTTATGCGGCTCAGTGCACAATGCACGCGCGTATCTGTGGCGGATGGGCATTTAGCCTGTATATCGGTTAAACTTAAGGAAAAAGGATCCGCAAACGAAATAATCGCAGCTTGGAGAGGATTTAAGGGGGAACCTCAAGAATTGAACTTGCCCACGGCACCTAAGCACCCCATCGTTTATTTAGAAGATGAAAGACATCCCCAACCAAAACTACATCGAACTCTTGAGGGGGGAATGGCTGTATCAATAGGACGACTTCGGGAGTGTCCACTATTTGACTGGAAATTCGTCATCCTTTCGCACAACACCATAAGGGGAGCCGCAGGATGTGCCATTCTCAATGCAGAGCTCATGGCCAAAAAAGGCATTCTCAATGAATCATTTTCCTACGGAAAATATTCATTGAGAAGTGAATTACGAACCCCAAATCTTTTTTAATAACTGCCTTAATACAAGCAACTTATGAAATTCATTACACTTTTTGGAACGAAAAAGTGTGAAATCTTACACTTTTTGGAACGAATAAATGTAAAATATGGTAAAATAAGGACATGAAACGAAAGATCATGAAAAACCTCATCGCTTGGAAAAACCAGCCGAAACGAAAGCCATTGATCCTCATGGGAGCCAGACAAGTAGGCAAGACGTTCGTTTTAAAACAGTTTGGGGCACAGGAATATTCAAATACTATTTACATTAACTTTGAGGATAATCCTCGCCTCTGCAAACTTTTTGACTCTAGCCTAGAACCTAAAATCATCTTAAAAGCTCTGAGCATTGAAATGGATGCGGAAATCACAGAAGGGAAAACTCTTCTTATCTTTGATGAAGTTCAAGAGTGTCCAAATGCTTTAAATAGCCTTAAATATTTTTGTGAAAATGCTCCTGAACAACATATCGTTGCAGCAGGATCCCTACTTGGAGTGAAGCTGGCCCATGTTAAGGGATTCCCTGTAGGAAAGGTTCAATTTTTGCCACTATATCCTTTAAGTTTTTTGGAATTTCTCGAAGCTTACAAGGAAACTCGATTAAAAACTTTTATCGAAGAATTGAAAGCAATCGAGCCTCTCCCTGCCAACTTACATGAAAAGTTATTGATCTATTTTAAAGAGTATTTATTTGTAGGCGGCATGCCGGAAGCTGTTGCTGAATATATCGATTCACAAAATGTTTCCAAGGTTCGAGAAATTCAAACAGATATTCTCAATGCTTACAGCCTAGATTTTGCTAAGCATGCTCCAAAAGAACATGTCATGAAAATCAATCAGGTGTGGGGCTCGATTCCTAGCCAATTGGCAAAGGAAAATAAAAAATTCATCTATTCTGCTATCCGAGAAGGAGCGCGCGCAAAGGAATTCGAAGTTGCCCTGCAGTGGCTTTTTGAAGCGGGATTAATTCATAGGGTGCCCCTAATCAGTGTTCCAAAAATTCCCCTCTCAGCTTATGCAGACATGAATATTTTTAAAATTTATCTCGTTGACGTAGGTTTACTCGGAGCTATGTCACATCTTTCTGCAAAAACTCTTCTCCATGAAAATGAGCTTTTTCAAGAATTTCGAGGAGCCCTTACTGAAAATTATATCGCACAAGAACTTGTTCATAGTCAATACCCCTTGTATTATTGGACAAGTGAGGGCAAAGCAGAACTCGATTTTATTATAGAGCAAGATGAATTCATCTATCCCTTGGAAATCAAATCAGGAAATTCACAAAAGAAAAAAAGCCTTAGAATTTACAGCGACACTTATCATCCAAAAATGCTCATTCGTAGCTCTCCTATGAATTTAAAAAAAGATGGAGACATACTTAATTGCCCTCTCTATCTCATCGAAGAACTACGCTCTCTTCTTCGATAAAAAGACCTCTCTTCCTTTTGAAATAAGGAGTAGAACAAAGAGGGCTACCATGATGTAGCCCATCAGGTAGAAGCAGTCATCAAGGGCCAAAGAAAGGGATCTTCTATCTAAATAGGTATTAAGCTGGTCTGCTGCGGGCAGCCCCTTTAGTTGAAATTGTTTGGCATTAATAAAAAATTCCCTAGTGCTGGGGTCAAAAAGGGTAAGATCTCCACCCATGCGACTATGGAAAAAAACCTGCCGTCTTTGCCACAGTGTTGAGAAAATGGCAACGCCTATACCACTGCCCAGAGCTCGCGCAGCTTGAAATAGTGTTAGAACAGGAACCTCTTCTTCCTCGCTAAATCCCCCAAAGGCCAAGCGAAACAAGGGAGGGAGAAAAAAAGCTAGCCCTAGCCCTGCAATGACGCGCGAAAAAGCGATCCTTTGAAAGTCAATATCGACATCAAATGTGGTCGTGTGAAAACAAGAAATTGCAAAAAAGATCACTGCTATACCCAACATATAGCGAGGATCAATATGTTTCTTTTTCACTAAAAACACAGGACAAAGCCCTGTTAATGCCATGGTTCCCAAAAGGAGAGCGATCCACGTGGGTGTATAGTTGACATCCAGAGATAACCAAAGGGATAAAAGGATAATCATTCCAAAATACGCCCCAAATAAAACTGCTAGAAAAAATAGGGCAAATCCCAGAGTGTTTTTAACTAAAAGTTTGAGATGCAAAATAGGATGTGAAGATTTAAGATCCCACAGGATAAAAAAGCCAAAACTAGCAACTCCGAAGGCAAAAAGAAAGCAAATAAGAGGTGATCTAAACCAATCTAGCTGCTGGCCAGTAATAATAGCCGTGCTTATGCAGAGAATCCCCACACAATAAAAAAAATACCCCGTTCCATCAAAGGGAACTTTTTTTAAATGTTCTTTTTTTTCTCTGAGTTTGAACCAGAAAAAACCTGCTAATACCACAAGAAAAGGGGCATCAAAATAAAAAGAATTGCTCCAATGGTAGTCGTATGCGATCCATCCTCCATAGCATGCTGCTGCAACTGGTACCACAGAAAAAAGGGTGATGATTATAATATTAAATTGCTCCTTCTTTTCTTTTGGGACAAATTGCCCAAAAAAATAAAAAACAAGCGCATAAATGGGGCCTGATGAAATGCCTTGAAGAAGGCGAAAAAAATTAAAAAGAAAATAGGTGGGAGCAGCGGCGCAAAGAAAAGTAAAAAAAGCAAAAGAAAGTAAGCAATAAACAAGAAACCTCGCCGGCCCAATTCTATCCTTAAGAGCACCTCCAAGGGGGATCCCAATCGCATTCCCTATGGCATAAAAGGTCACAACATAGGTAGCAATATCATTGCTTCCTCCTAGTTCCCCCGCAATATAAATACCCATCATTATGGGAAGGGTATAAGCGGCGATCGCCAAAAAGAGCACCGCAAACAAAGCTACATATATTAAAGAATTTGACTTTTTCATTATATTGTTCTCATACCTTTTAAAGAGGAAGATCGGGCACGCACGCGGGCACGGGCACGGGCACGGGCACGAAAGAAAAAAAACTTAAGTCTTCTTCTCTTTCCGGATTTCGTGCCCGTGCCCGTGCCCGCGTGCGTGCCCGATCTTCCTCTTCTCTTCTTCCCTATCCCTCATCATCCCTATTTGCTTCTATGATGGCTTGGATGAGTTCTTCATCACCCTTTTCTTCATCGTTGTAAATTTCAGTTTTATAGATGGGGGATCCTTCATTGGAGGTGGGGACCAAAATTCCATGCTTCTCTTCAAGCTGGACAATTGCCTCCATTGATAGACCGATCCGCAAAGGAAACTTCCTCAATTCTTCTGGATCTAGAGCTACCCTTACAGGGAGTCTTTGAACGATTTTAATCCAGTTGCCCGAGAGATTCTGCGGAGGAAGGAGGGAGAAGGCATTTCCTGCTCCTCCAGGAAGGCCCTGAATCTTGCCGTGAAACACAACCCCGCCGCCGTAAAGATCTGAGGTGATGTTGACCTTTTGCCCAAGGCGCATATGTTTCATTTGGGTTTCCTTATAGTTCGCGTTCACCCAAATTTGATCAAGCGGAATGACACTCATCAAAGGAGCTCCTGCTTTCACCCACATCCCTACTTGGATTGTCCTTTGCGCGGCTAGGCCCTCAACAGGAGAATAAATCTTGCACCGATGTAGCTGCACATAAGCCTCGCGCACACGATCTGCTGCAGCAAAGACAAGGGGATGTGTTTCAACTGTTGTCCCTTGGACCATTGCCAGAGCCTTTTGATAGAGAATTTCACTGAGTTGCAAAGAGTAAAAATTAGAAAGGAGCTCCGCCTGCGCATGCTCAAAATTTTCTAATGAAACGCCTCCGGCGTTAATCACATCTTCTCGATGTTCGTAATCTTGCGCCGCTTTAATATATTCAGCCTTTTTCATCTCAATTTCTGCTTCATATGCAGCAACTTGATGAAATAATTGGCAAACTTCCCTTACGGCATTTGCGAGATCTTCTTGCGCTGCATCAAAGGCGATTTGATCATCTGTTTCATCAAGTTCGACCAAAAGCTGCCCCTTCTCTACAAGAAAGGTATCATCAGTGTAAATCCCTTTCACAAAGCCAGGTCTTAAAGGGGTGATAAAAACCCTGTTTCCTTCAACATAAGCATCATCCGTATAGGCCCGAAAACGCCAATAACAGAGCCAATAAATTAAGAAGAGTATCACTAGAAGAACACATATTCCCCAATAGATAAAAGCTCTTCTTTTCATGATCCGTACCCGCCGCCAAGTGACTTCGTTAATTTGATCAGCGCAAGATATTGACTATAAAGAAGATCTACATCTTCTAGTTTCTTTTGAATCAATACTTCCTCGAAGGCATATTTCTCAATGAAACTATCCAAGCCAGCAAAAGATCTTAGGAGAGTCAAATCAAAGCGTATTTGCGCATTCTCAACAATCTCCTCCTGCAACCTCTTTTTCTCATAAACATCCCTGGCAAAAGAAAGAAAATCGGCCACTTCAGAGGCACTTTGTAAAAGAAGCTGATTATACGCGTAGACCGCTTCATCAAATGCAGCCTTTTTAGCCTTGACGTTTGCCCTAATGGCTCCCGCAGTAAAAATGGGGAGATTAAGTGCGGGGGTAAAGCCACCGTTTTGACTATCTGCATTAAAAATTTTAGATAAAATAACACTCTCAAATCCAAAAAAGGCGCCCAAATTGATATTTGGATAAAAGTCGGCTTTGGCAGCACCCACCTCATCGGCAAGGGCCTCTACTCTCCATATCTCAGCCATTAAATCGGGACGTCTTGCAAGAAGATTTGCTGAAATATCATGCGGGACCGCAATAGATGGGGGAAGTAGGGGCATATCCTCATCAATCTCCAATGGAGAATCAGGACCTAGCCCCGCCAAAATATTTACAAGATGCTGTCCAACGGCGATCTCTTCTTCAATACTAGAAAGTTGCTTTTCTGCATCAAATACCCTCTCTTGAGACAAAAGAGGTTCCAATTGAGAGTTCAAAGCGCTTTTTTCTAAAAGAGCCTGCAACTGGAATGTCTTACGTCTTACATCGACTAATCTGACTATCAGCCCATGCTTGATCAAGTTTGCTTTTAAGGCAAAATAGCCTTGAGCAAGCGCCGTTGTGGCAATCAGCGCCACTTGGGCTGCCTCTGCGGCCTCTGCTCTAGCTTTGTTTAAAGAGGCACGGAACAAATTCCTGTTTTTACCCCAAAAATCAAACTCATAAGAAAAATTCAGAGTGATGTCCAGTAGATCAGCATGGATAGGAAGCGAGGGATTGAACGCCTTATAAAGACCATTCTTACTCAAAAACTCAGAGGTCTCTTCCACATCAAAAAAGACCAGTGGGAACAATCTTGCCCGTGCAATTTTCGACACCTCTTTTGCAGCATCAAGACGTTTTTCCACCCCTTGAATCGAAGGGTTATTCGCTAGCGCCGTAACAACCAGAGCGCTCAGCTGAGGGGAGTCAAACACCTCCCACCAATCTTTGCTAGGCCACTCTCCTTGCATGAAACCCGCCGTCTCAATACACGGTGTCTCCAGCACATTTTCCTGTTTTTCCCTGTCTGACATCGAAATACACGATGCCAAAAACACAAGTGCCACCATTCCGCCAAAGCGCATGCAAACCATATAGTAAATACTTTATTCGAGAGATAACTCATGTTACTTAAATATTCAAGAGAAGATCGGGCACGCACGCGGGCACGGGCACGGGCACGAAAGAGGGAGGGAAGAAGAGACCTCAGAGCCTTCTTTCTTTCGTGCCCGTGCCCGTGCCCGCGTGCGTGCCCGATCTTCTCTTCAGAATGCGTAGCAGAATTTGAAGCTCCATCCCTGCAAGAATATGTCTCCTTGATTAGAGAAGAAGGAATCTTTGGAAGTGAAGTGGACGAGCTGGTTTTGATTGAAGTAAAAATGGTTCTCCCAGGCCCAGGCTAGGGAAAAATTGCCTAGCTCCCATTTGGGGCCAAGAGCAAGATCAACGATGGAAGCTGTCTGATTAAATGTATTGCGTACTCTATAGTCATTATGCTCATGTAAATAAAATTGTCCGGCTAAAAGAGAGTAGGCTGTATCAAAGTTAAGGGAGAATTCTCTGAATAAGTACCATTCTCCATTGAGCCCTCCCATGAGTCCCATCCCCCAAAACTTGTTTTTTGAGGTGAAGCACTCTTCATCTCCATAATTGACATTAAATTTTTGTCTAATCCATGCGGTGCGCGCCCCAAAGTGGGGCCTTAGGTGAAAACAGGAGGTGTTAAAGGAGTAGCGGAGGAGCTCTAAATCGATGACGCCTAAGTGAAGACGCCAATGCGTTTTTTCTTTGTCGAATACGCCCACTGACCAGGAAGGGTAAATCACTCCCTTGTTTTCGCTCCAAGCGTTGTTATGGATATGTGTGTATCTTAATTCTATGTCCCAAAAGTCATGGGGAAGGGCGTAGCCAAATCCCACACGGAATCCCCAGGCATATTCAAATTCAGGATTAAGGACTTTCCCATTTGCAATCCCAATTGGCAGTCCATTTTCTTGTGCCTTCAGATATATCCCTGAGGCGGTAGTAGTGACTTCTGCAGAGAGGATTCCTTTTTGAGTGAAAAGGCAGCATAAAACTGGAAATAACAAACGAACAAAATTTAAAAGAGAAAATTTAAATAATAATTTTCTCTGCGTCCTCTGCGGCTCAGTCTTCACTCTGCGCTGATGGAGTTTGGTATTCAGCCAATAAGTCGGAGTCTTATTATCTAAATGTTGAATTTCATCAGCGCAGAGTAAAGACTGAGCCGCAGAGGACGCAGAGAAAGGAAAAATAATTTTTTCAAATTTTGAAGTTACTTTGGTATAAAAAAAACCTGGGATCAGAAATCTGATCCCAGGTTTGGTATAGTTTAAATTATTCAAGCGATTAGAAATCGATTTGAACGTTTAGTGCCCAACCTTCAAATGAGATATCTCCTTGATTAGAGACAAAAACCCCTTGCTCAAGAGAATCTGTGAATTTGATGAATTGGTTTTGGCCAAAGTACATATGCTGTTCCCAGCCCCCTTGAATTCTCAAGCGGAATGTGTCACAACTAAACATCTCTTCCCAACGAAGGCCAGCAGCGAGATCGGTGATAGCTCTTCCAATGGTAAAGTTATCTTTAACTTTTAAGTTTGTTGTTTTACTAGTTGGGGTGATAGCGTACTCTCTATCACGGAGTGTGTAATATCCATAAAGAAGAGCAATATCTCCATTAGCATAGATGCTCCAGCCTTCACTAAATTTCCACTCAGTCTCAAGTCCACCCATGAGGCCGATGCCCCAGAAGTTGCTACTCATTTTTGGTTCAAGTGTAGTCATTGCACCAGAAACTAAATAGTCATATTCAGTTGTCAAAGTTTGAGAGAGCCATGCAGTTTTTAAGCCGCCAAATGGTCTTAATGTCAAGCATCTGCTAACAAAGAATTCTCTTCCTAATTCCAGATCAATCACATTTAAGTGCAGTTTCCAATGGGCTTCTGCTTCATTAGCCGACATTGCAGGTGACATAACAGCTGGATTGGTAAATGCTGGAATTAAGGTGCCCCCGATAGGAACAAATGTTTCACTGTGCTCATGTCCATAATACCATGTATAATTTGCAAAAACATCCCATCCATCATGATCAAGATTATATCCAACACCCACTTTAAAGCCTGGTCTCCAATCTGGACGAACATTTTTAATTTGTCCGCCAGTGAGTGTTCCTCCTACACCTAATCCTGCGAAAGTACCGCCATTATTCTTGATCACATAGCCAAGACCATTTTCATGGCATCTCCAATAGATGAAATCAGCGCTGATGAAAAGATCTGCTCCATCATCTACGGTTGGCCTTGCTGCAGGATTGATCATCCCGTTGCAACCTTTTTTCTGCTCGAGTACAGTAACTCTGTTTTCTAGGTTTCTCAATTGTGCATCGTCATAGTCAGCATTCACAATTCCTGTAAATGCAACCAGAGACGCAACAAGCGAAAGTAGTTTTTGCATAACGAATTCCCCTGGGTTATCCCAAACAAATAGCTTGGGAGTAATTTGTGATTTACTCTAGATTTTTTAACCTATTGTGGTCAACATAAAAGTTATATTCTTAGAAAAGGGAAAAAGATCGGGCACGCACGCGGGCACGGGCACGAAAGAGGGAAAGGCTAAAGCTCTCTTCTCTTTCCGGATTTCGTGCCCGTGCCCGTGCCCGCGTGCGTGCCCGATCTTCTCTTCTCCTATCTTATCTTACATTCTTAGAGATGGAAGGACACTGTTCATACCTTTTATCCACAGAAGAGATTGATTTCCCATTTGTTGAAGAATAAAAAACCAACCTAAACAAAGCAAAGCTAACCCTACAAACGATTTTAGAGACAATCCTAAGAATGCAATTTGCACTTGAGGCGCAAGCCTGTTTGCAATTCCCAAAAACATTTCTGTCATTAAAATAGAGACAAGAGAAGGTGCTGCAAGCTGAATAGAAAGAGCTGTGACTTTGTTTAACGTTCCCATGACGACTTGCCAAATGGGGAGAGAGGAATTAAAGAAACTGGGATTGATAAATTGATCAGCGGGAACAATATTATAAGATTGTAAAATGCTATCTAAATAAAGAAAAGGGCCCCCTACTTGAAAGAAAACAAGAATCATAACGTAATTAAAAAATAAGCCAATGGATGAGGTCTGTGTCTGCATTGTGGGTTCTGTTATTTGAAGAGATGAGGCTCCCCGTTGAAAATCGATCAGGTTTCCGGCTGATTCTAAAATTAAAAAAGGAAGAGCTCCAAATAGCGCCAAAATGATCCCAACGAAAAGCTCTTTGATCATATACCCGATATAGTTTGCATCAAATGCCACTACGTGGGTGTTTGTGAGGATGATATGGGGAAGCAAAATGACAACAAGCGCAAGTGCAAGACCCATCTTTGCTCCCCCAGGGAGCTTGGCACCTAAAAACGGAACAATAGAAATAATGGGAGCTATTCTCATAAGCGTTAAAAAAAGGAGGGCTAATAAGGAAATCGGAGGGATATCCTTAAAACTTGTCATGTATGTGAGGTAATCAGTCGTATCCACCGCTTAGTATATCCATTTCGGAAAGTTGACAAATATCGTATTTGTGAAGTGGGTCATTTGTGCACCAAGCCACCCTCCCAAGAGCATGATTGTCACAATCACGGCAACTAGCTTCACGGTAAATGAAAGCGTTTGTTCTTGAATCTGCGTCGCCGCCTGAAAAATAGCAACCATAAGGCCCAGCACCATACTAATTAAAATAGGAGGCCCAGAAAGGATCAAGATGAGCAATAATGCCTGATAAGCGAGTTGATAAACTTCTGAAGAAAATGTCATATGCTTCGGAGGCTCCTACCTAAAAGTCATTACAAGGCCTTGGATGATTAAAGTCCAGCCATCAACCATAACCAAGAGGAGGAGTTTGAGAGGAAGGGCAATGGTAAGTGGAGAAAGCATCATCATACCCATGGCAAGCAAAATATTCGACGTTACAAGGTCGATCACAAAGAAGGGCAAATAAATCAAAACCCCAATTTCAAAGGCAGCCTTTAATTGTGATGTAATAAATGATGGGAGGACAATAATAAAATCTGTGGGTTTTAGGCTCTCCTTGTATCCTTCAGGAAAAGATTTATAGGCGAGCTGGTAAAAACTTTGTATGTGTTTGGGAGTGGTATTTCTCTCCAAAAACTGCTTTAGAGGCTCTTTTGCCCTATCTGCAATTCCCATAATAAAAGCCGCAGTCGGCGCCGATACGAGCTCAGTTGGAGCCTCTTTTTTAATATAATCTTCTGACGCATTGTACATTGCCACTCCGGTGGGAAACATCACATATACTGTCATGAGAAGTGCAATTCCTGTAAGAACCGCGTTAGGCGGAGATTGTTGTACGCCAAGTGCATTGCGTAAAAGGGAAAGAACGATTACTATTTTTACATAAGAGCTGAGAAGCATGATCGCATAGGGAAGGATCGCAAGACCGGCAAGCACAGCCATCTGTGAGATTAGCGGCGGAGCATTCCCCCCCTCCGACACACCGACATTGCCAAGAGGATTGGGTGCAAGCGTTGGCGTTGCCTCTTGTGCAAAAACAGCTGTCGTAAACGCAACGCAAAGAGCAATCAATAAGAGGATGAATAAAGATTTTTTGTTTCTCATCACATGTACCGCTTGAAGGCAGCTTCGAGAGCCCTCCATTGATTTTCGAGTGTGGCGTTAATGATCCCTTTTTCCGTTTCAATAATGCAGCCACCCTTTGAAATATCTCCCCTCTCTTGAACGGTAAAACTGTCAACTTGTTCGAACAGAGCTTTAAGTTGAGGTTTTTCTTTTTCTAACATCTCTCTATCTTCTTTGTTCACATAGACATTGATCCGTCTATTTTGAGTTACTGGGGCCAAGGCCTGAATAACAATGTCAACAATGGTGTCCGGATGAAGCTCTAATTCTTTTGCCACAATTTTTTTTGCAGCTTTGAGAGCTATAGGAATTATTTGATCTAACGCATTATTTTTAATTTTTTGCAATTCTTGATCAACATAAAGAATATGTTCATTAAATTTGCCAAGACCTGTATCAAAGCCATTCTTTTCGGCTTCTTCTTTGAGCTCTTTGCATTTTTCCTTTGTCTCTTCTAAGAGCTGCTCTGCATCTTCTCTGGCCTTATCAACTATTTCTTTTCCTTCGACGAGCAAACTAAATTCTGCTGCGGGGATGACTTTTTCATCCTCAGAAACATGGACATCGCCTTGGTAAACAAGAGAAAAGAATTTCATAGTCTCAGATTTTGTATGTTAGGGATTAAATCTGCAACCTGAAAAGAAAGAATAGATGATGCCCTCCGCTCTACTGGGGTGCAAAACGCGGTTAATGTCTTTCCCTTTTCCGTATCAAATTTATGGGTCACATACCAAATAAGGCTTTCATTGTGTCCATTCAAGGCTTTTGCCAACCGATTCATTCCGCGCTGCAATAATAGGGTTTTAAAGCCTTTAGGATCACCATCCCATTTGGCAAGCCCCATTGGTTTAAACACAATCGGTTCTTTTTGTTGCGTTACCATCTTTAGATAAAGCTGCTCATGCTGTGATAAAATACCCATGATTTGTTTAATCTTGGAGGTGTCGATAATTAAACGCATCTCAACGGAAAGGTCTCGGAGCCCCAAAAAAGATGTCAGGAGGACGAGCCGCTCTGTATTTAAGCTCAAAAGCTCATTTAATGGATCTTCAGGCAGGCAAGCAAGAGGCAAAACCTCCTTGCCTCCTAGAAATTCTTCTACAAGGGTACTTCGTATAAATTTTTGCCCCAAATGGGATAAGGTGTAAAGGCCATTTGTAAAAAGGAGAGCTTTTTTTAACCCTTTTACCTGCTCTGGATTAAGGGCTGATAAAAACAGCCGGATCTCATCTTCAGAGCGGCTTCGAATCAGAGGAGCTAGCCATGAATAGTGGACCTGATTTAACACATCTGCGCCTTCAAATCCTACTGAAGGATCCCCAAATGTAGTGGTAAAATTTTTAACCAGAATTTGTTTATCTTCCGGAAGGCAACTCACAAGCTCATCCCTTTTTTCAAGATTGCACTTCTGCAAAAACTTATGAAAAACAATCCAACTTGTTTGGTTCATTCAGGGGGATTCTCTTTTGTTTCAGGTTTAGTTTCTGTTTCAATGGGTTTAATAGCAAAAAATTTTTTAAAGCCCCCCTTTTGCCTTAAAACAGGGTAGAACTTCCAAATAAACCAACCTATGACAAGTGCCAGCACAATGCTAAGTATTGTGAAAACTGCGAAAACCATTCTAAATTTACTTGCCGATTCTTTACTCATGACAATTGACCAGATGCTGACATATTCTTTTGATCTGGGCATGATCGATTCAGTCATAGGATGGAGTGTCACATCTGTAAATCTTGAACGATCAGAAATGACGGTCACATCGTTAATATCCAGTCCATTGACCGCCGATGCTACTAATCTTTTTATTTTCGTCACAAGGTGGCTATTGGGGTCGTCGATAATCCCTTGATGTTTGACATAAACGGAAGCGGTCACCTTCTGAATAGGCGCTGGAGCTGCCCCAGGTACAGGCAAAGCCGTTGTTTCGCTTGGAAAAGAAAGTTGCACATCCGCATCAATCACTCCGTCAATTTTCCTAATCGTATTTGCAATCTGCTCTGCAAGCCCAGCCTGATAACGGATGGTCTCCTCCTTATCAGTGGTCATCAGGCCACCCCCGGCAAAAAGGGTGAGCAAAGTGGTTCCCTTTCTTCTTGGCAATCCGTTTTGATTCAATATTGCCATGGCATCGGTCGTCCTCCCTTCTTCTACCTCAATGCTCCACAAAGCTGGACCGCCTCCTCCACCAACCTGGGTGCTAACAGAGGGGATCTTTGTAGCAGGAATATTTTTACTCGCAAGAAAAACAATAATCTCATTGGCCTCCCTCTCATCGACATCATTCACAATAATGCTATTTGTCGCACAGCCCGTAAGCAGAACCAACACACAAAAAAGCCAAGAAACTAAAGTACGCATGCAAATATCCTCATTTTACCTTCAGAATGCAAAAGAACAGAACAAAACTCAAGTCTTTTCGTCAGATAAGAGAAGATCGGGCACGCACGCGGGCACGGGCACGGGCACGAAAGAGGGAAAAAAAGCCCCATGGACACTGGGCTTCATTTAGAATCTCCTAATACCCATAGCGCCATGTATGTGGCGTTGACCGTAGAAAAAGTAGGCTTCTAAGCCAGTCGACGAGGGGAGAACCCCAATAACCAAACCTCTTCTATCACTCACGCTGGTAAAAGTTTCATCACGAAGAGGCACTTCCGAACTGCAGTTTCCCATGATACAACTGGCAGCGTCTAGGAACTTCGGTATTTCGTAACCTAGACTTTTTGCAACTATTTCTTGTACTTCGTAACTTTGATTTCTAGTTCCGGGAAGGACTTTCTTGGTCATAACTAGCAGTTCGAATTCTATTTTGATGGGAGTGTTTATTATATTTGTAGGGCTTGAAAGTTCCCACAAAAAAGGACACTGCGCAAAACCTTTTCCTCCTGAGGCCCTATCGAGTTTATCAAGGTTGTTTACGTTGAAGGGCGCTAAGACCCCCTTAATACTAATAATGTTAAAACGGAAACCGATATAATGTGTTTCTCCTACTGATTTTCCTTCATCCTCAGGATTTGGGCTAGGACCTTTAATGAACTCAATCGCTTCTTTGGATTTAAGCGGTAGTAATTTTTCCAGAAGTCGTGCCGGATTTGTCCAAGCTTCGGCAGTTAAAACAAGACTCTCAAGTAACAGATCAATTTGCGCTGGCTCATAGCCAAAAGCTCTGGCACACCGTAAATGTTGAATAGCCTCTTGCTGTTTACCTTGCTTAAGTTGGAATACGGCAAGATAAAGATGAGCTAGAGCACCTTCAGTCCTGCTTTTTATTGTTTCAGCAACCCGATTAATTCGCTCGACACAATCTGTAGAGCCCGCCTGTACAGGATGATACCTGCTAGGAGAAGCAGGCGAAGAAAAACACATAGGGGTAGGAACTCCCACAGAACCCATTCCCGCACTCGCAGCGGGTGCACATCCTGCCGTAGCCATAAATTATCCCTCCATTAATTTTATATTAAGATATCTTGCAACATTCTCTGATTTAAATCAAAGATTAAAAACTCGACTCAGCAGCTCCCGCTAGGCGCGGGAGCTACTGAATAAAAATAATTTAAAAAATTATCGCTGTAATTTTAAAAAAGCAAACACAGTATGTAAGTTGTTCTTACCGTGTCCAAAGTTGATTTTTCTTGGCTGAACTATACTTGGTATTTTGGAAAAAATATCCCGGACAAGGCTTAGCAGTCTTGTAACAGACAGGGCTTTTTTTTCTTTTTGGTGAGGTTTATGCTTCATTAT
>JABDAY010000016.1:0-5918 GCA_013288895.1 Chlamydiota bacterium
CCCTATCTGTTACAGGACTGCTAAGCCTTGTCCGGGATATTTTTTCCAAAATACCAAGTGCAGCCAGCTTGAGGAGGTTTTTGGTTTTTAAGCGTGTGTATATTTTTTCTGAAAGTGGGGCCTGGCTAAACCGGGATGGAATTGCTTTTTTAAAATTACAGCGATAATTTTTTAAATTATTTTATTCAGCAGCTCCCGCGCCTAGCGGGAGCTGCTGTTTCTTTTCCACAATCATTGATTTTAAGGATCTTCTACATAAACAATAAATATGGAAAAGTTAAAGCTCGAGGTCGGCTTTCCACTGTTCATAGGCTGCTTTTGGGAGCTGCATCACCATTACTCCAAAATTCACGTTGGGGGACACTTTTTTTCCACGTTTCTTTTCCTGGAAAACAAGGTTGGCTATTTGAGCACTGGTGGCTGCGGTCTTTTGACACGCCGCTGATTTGAAATGCCCTTTCGTTTCTTCACTTGGAAGTTCAGTCATAGGCAACATCCCGCATTGGATCCAAAATGCTGGCGCATTACCTACAGGGAGCAGCACAATAGGTTTGTCTCCTTTTTCTTTGCAAAGCTCGACAGCAAAAGCCATGAAGATTTTTCCCACATTGCTATATAGACACCCCTCTTCTTTCAATTTATTTTTTCCAGATGCTAATGTCGCCTCTAATAAAAAATCAGGCGTACCTGTAAGGTTGTCTACGTCCGCAATATACAGACAATTGGGGAAAGTCGTATTGTCAAAATCAACCTCTATCCTTCCAAGAAGAATGCTCTTGGGATCAACTCCTGGCATCTGTCCTATGCTAGAGATAGGAACAAGATCATAAAATAGGGATGTGCCTACATCAAATTCTGACCTGCCTCCCGATGATTTTCTTATCATGACAGCAACCTTGTCTTTGGTTTCGTTATCCTTAACGTAATAGACCCTCTCCTTACTAGAGGAATCCCTGTTCCAATTGCCTTCACGCCTAAAAAAATTGTCCTTCCATACAGTAGTGGCAGCAGCAGGAGCACTCATGTTTTGCCTAATTTTTAATTCTTAATTTTTTTGAAAGATAGTATGCCTTTAACACACTGAACCGTCAATTAGATTCTTAGCTCTTGACAATTGAGGGCGTAATATGTAATTTAAACCTAAAGCTCAAGATCGGATTTCCACTTCTCATAGGCCTCTTTTGGCAAATACATCTTTATACTCCCAAAATCAACCTCAGGACCAATAGTTCTCCCTTGTTTTTTTTCTTGCTGGACAAGTCGGGCTATCCAAGCACTTCTCTTAATTCGGGGGCCTTCTGGGACTGCGGGCATTTTCCGACCATCATCATAGGGCAATTCAGCCAAGCTATTTACTAAATCATCATTGACAGGCAAGAGGCCACACTGGATATAAAAGGCCGCTGCATTTCCAAGGGAGGTTAAAACAATAGGTTTGTCTCCGTTTATTTTACTAAGCTGAACAGCCGCAGCCATGAAAATTTTTCCCACATGGCCGTATACATACTCGAGTAGATACTCACATCCAGATTTTTTCATCGCTTTTTTCACTTCTGGTGGCGCGAAATCGATCTCATTAGTTAGGTTTTCCACGATGTCAATATGAATGCAATCTGAATAAAGCCGCTTCAGAAACTCATCTCCGTTGCCCTTCAATAAACTTCTCCCCATAATTATATTCATCTTTCCAAGAGTCGCATCCTTAGCCAGATAGGGGAGCTCTTTTATGCGATCCAAAAGGACAAGTTGGCAACATATAAAAGCGCCTTTCTCGTATTTCCTTATGACAGACGGAGTGATGACCGAGGAAACTCTTTTCTTAGCTTTATTATGCCATACATGATAGATGCGCCCCTTGCCCGAAGGATTCCAAATCCAATACTTTCCCCCCTTAAAAAAAGTTTCTGGTTCAGCCTCTTTTGGGGTAGAAGCATCGGCATCTTTCCAACATTGGGAGCTTCCCTCACCTGCAATTCCATATGTTATTCTAGCACTTGAAGTGGCGCTTGCTGCAATTGCTGCCATTATATGCTCCTTATTTGAAGTTTAATAACAATTATTATAATATAATATCAAATATCAAGCAATTATTAAAAATTTAATTTAAAATCTTTTTTTTGCATAATATAGTTGACAATAATTAAACTCTATCTTATAATTATGCATAAGAAAACTTAAATTGGAGATTTTTCATGAGCAATATACATACCCTTGATAGTTCTGCGATAGCCGCAGCTAATCCGCCTCTAAGGATTACAAAAACCAGTTATTTTGATGGCGCAAACAAGCCTAGCGCATGCGCTTTATGCCATAGGATATTTAAAGGTCGAGATGCTTTAGAGGGTCATGCTGAACATCAATTTCATGAAGAGTGCCTTGAAAAGTGGTTCGAACAAAAAGGTATTGCTAACTTAAAGAATTCTTGCCCCTCGTGTATAGAAATCTCCCCTAATCATCATAATACCCCAAAACCTAGAAGGGGTGCTATCCTTCGCCAATCGGTTACAACACAGACACTCTCAGTTATCTTACTTGGAAGACCACAATACCATATACAAAGGGAAAGCCTAATTGCCATGGATAGAAAACCTGCCACAGAAATAGAATCCCGTTCTGCGCCTACCTCCTCAACCTTCTGTGGAAAACCTGGAAAACCAAAATATTGTAAAAAAATAGTATAACTACCATTTGTTCTTCCTAGCATTTTAAAGGCTTAAAATTTATCATATTCCCTATACCTGAGGGAATATGACTAAAAATTTGAGTACTGGGCTTGCTTGTGGGATTGTGGGGCTGCCGAATGTGGGCAAATCGACATTGTTTAATGCGCTGACAAAGAAAGCGGCGGCGGCGGCAAATTACCCCTTTTGCACGATCGATCCGAATGTGGGGATCGTTGAGGTGCCTGACCCTCGTCTTAAGGTTTTATCCGTGATGTCTCATAGCAAGGTAATTGTTCCAGCTACTGTCACTTTTGTGGATATTGCAGGGCTTGTCAAAGGCGCCTCAGAGGGGGAAGGGCTGGGCAATCAGTTTTTAACCAATATCCGCGAGACAGATGCGATTGTCCATGTGGTCCGTTGCTTCGAAGATGAGGATATCATCCATGTGGCGGGCAAGGTTGACCCGATTTCTGACATCGAGGTGATTAACCTAGAGCTTATCTTATCTGACCTCCAAATGGCCGATAACATCCTCAAACGGCTTGAAAAGCAAGTTAAAGGGAAAAAAGAGCTTATCCCCGTGGTCGAGGTGTTACAAAAGGCCATTAACCACTTAAATCAAAATAAACCTTTACGTACCCTCGCTCTTAATGGGGAAGAACAGATCCATTTAGACACTTACAACTTCCTCACAGCGAAAAAAGTTCTTTATGCAGCAAATGTCTCAGAGAGCTCTCTACCTTCCATGGAAAATAAATATGTCGCAATTGTGCGCGAGCTTGCAGAAAAAGAGGGAAATAGCGTGGTCCCTATTTGCGCAAAGCTAGAGGAGGAAATAGCCCAATTCAACGACGAAGAAGCAAAAGAGTTTCTCCAAACCATCGGCCTTGAAGAAACTGGGCTAAACCGTCTGATAAAAGCGGGTTTTGAGACATTAAATCTGATCACCTACATCACCACCGGCGAGATCGAAACAAGGGCTTGGACCATCTTAAAAGGAACCCCTGCTCAAGAAGCTGCAGGGAAAATTCACAGTGATATTCAAAAAGGATTTATCCGCGCTGAAGTGGTGAGTTTTGATGATATGGTAAAATACAAAGGAAGGCCCGGCGCCCGAGATGTGGGCAAGGCCAGATCTGAAGGGAAAGAGTACGTCGTACACGACGGGGATGTGATCTTATTCTACCACAACTAATCGACCAATTATTTGTTACTTGTCCGGGGAACCTTGAAAGTCTTCTTGCCAAAGAGATTGGTGGCAGGAAAGGTTTTAGAGGGGTATATGTCCCAAAAACCATGGAGAATGTCTATAAAATCAACTACACTTCCCGGATCGCCGCACGCGTTTTATGGCCCCTTGTAGAATTTCGCTGTCTGGACAAAGAAGATCTCTACAACTTTGCTCGTAAAATTGATTGGGGCCTTTATTTAAATGTGAACCAAACATTTGCCATCGACGCAAATGTCTCCCATAAAAATTTACGCAACTCCCTTTATGCAGCCTTAGTTGTCAAAGACGCCATCTGTGATTATTTTAGAGACAAATGTGGCAAAAGGCCTTCGATTGACACTGCCAATCCCGATGTTCAATTAAATCTTTTTATTTTAAATACTTTAGCGGTCTTAAGTCTTGATACCTCCGGCGCCCCCCTCTATAAAAGAGGGTATCGGAAAGAGAGTGTAGAAGCCCCCATACAAGAGAATATCGCTGCAGGCATTTTACAACATGTCGGCTACCAAGATTCCCTTTCCGACCCCTTTTGCGGCTCAGGGACCTTCCTCATAGAAGCTGCCATGAAAAAAACGAACACCCCTGCAGGCTTCTGGCGCAAATCCTATGGTTTTTTCCACATGCCCGAATATAATGAGACCCACTGGCTCGCCTTTAAAAAAGCCCAAGATGAAAAAATCATCCCCCTTCCAGAAAACCTCCTCTTCGGTTCAGACATCAACATCACCCCTGTAAAAAGAAATGTTGATCAAACCCCTTTTAAAATAATTATTGCACAAAAAAACGTCAGAAATCTGATGACCCCAGCCTCCCTCATCGTTTGCAATCCTCCGTATGGGAAAAGACTCTCCAGCTTCCCCTTCGAAGATCTCGCCACTTACCTCAAAAGAGTCCCCGATGCAAGGGTCCACGTCCTATGCACCGACGCCGATCTCTTACTCAATGCCGGCCTCAAAATCTCCTCCAAAATCGACCTCATGAACGGGGGCTTGCCTGTGTGCCTTTTTACACTCAAATAATAAATAAATATTTTTTAAATTAATTTGTTTAAATATACATAAATCAAGTCATTAACTATAATTAATCCAAAAAAACGGAATAATTATGTCTTACGAACAAATTAATGTAATTGGCAATACAAGCTTTGTAAATGAACCAAGGCTAGAAGAAAAGGCCTTACCTAATGAAGTGGTACAAGGCGGAATGCTTATTTCTTTTGCAGAAGGGGTTAAACAAATAGTGGATGCGTCTCATTCTGCATCAGAGATTCAGGCCACTCTACCAACCAGGCCATTACCACTAAAAACAGACTTCATAGCAGAAATCAAAGGAACCATCACCCGTAATATACTCGAAAGATCTTGGCAGGAACCTTTGGAAGAAGGGTGTCCATGGATTGAATTTACAAGGGAAAACTTCATCCTGGAATTTCATGGGAAAGAACGGGAAATACTTGAAGGGGTTGTTTTAGGTGCACAGAATGCTATGGCACTAAAATATCCTAACATAAAGTTTGAAAAAATCGATACCCCTCAACAGTTCAATATCCTAGAAGCTACTTATAAAAGCGCTGTCTCATCAAATGGGCATGGAGTACAAAGCTCGTGGGAAAACGGAAGCCCCGATCCGATGATTAAAATCAAAGATATCATTTTTGACGGTAATACTGTGATGTTAACCCTGGATCTGGATGATTTCTATCAAAACCATACAATCCATTCTGATCGATTTAAAAAAAGATGGGAGTTAGCTCACGGCTTTAGAAAAACTCACCCTAATCCCCATATCCCAATTCTGAAGATAAGCTCTTAGTCACACCTTAACCGCGAAGCGGTAATTTTGCCACGAATGTGGCTACAGTTGCTAGCGGGGGGTGACCAACGGGAACCCTCGGAAAATGCCCACCCACACTCTTAACCGCGACGTGGTAGTTTTGCCACGAATGTGGCTACAGTTGCTAGCCGGGGGTGACCAACGGGAACCCCCGGAAAATGCCCACCCACACTCTTAACCGCGCAGCGGTA
>JABDAY010000016.1:6665-36889 GCA_013288895.1 Chlamydiota bacterium
GTTGGTCACCCCCGGCTAGCAACTGTAGCCACATTCGTGGCAAAATTACCGCTTCGCGGTTAAGAGTGTGGGTGGGCATTTTCCGGGGGTTCCCGCTGGTCACCCCCGGCTAGCAACTGTAGCCACATTCGTGGCAAAATTACCGCTTCGCGGTTAAGAGTGTGGGTGGGCATTTTCCGGGGGTTCCCGTTGGTCACCCCCGGGTAGCAACTGCAGCCACATTCGTGGCAAAATTACCGCTTCGCGGTTAAAAGTGGCAACAGCATTTTCCCTCTTTCGTGCCCGTGCCCGTGCCCGCGTGCGTGCCCGATCTTCTTCTTGTTTTGCGTTTTCCGCCAGCTTATGCTAAGCTGGAGGAATGGCAGAGAAAAGTGAAAAGGCAACGCCGAAGAAGCTGCGCGATGCGCGGAAAAAGGGACAGGTCGCCAAGGCTCAAGATTTTCCCGCGGCGGTCACCTTCATCGTTTCTATTTCACTGGCAATAGGCATGTCTGGTTCTCTTTATAATCAGATGGCGGGGTATATGATCGCGATCTTCAAGGCTGTCGGATCCAACCTTGACCTGGAAAATCGGGCCGGAATCTTTTATGAGCAATGTATCATAGTCATATTGAATTGCAGCCTGCCAATTATGGTCATTACGGCGCTTTGCGGTGTTCTTGTGGGATTTTTAGTGACGGGGCCCATGTTTTCGCTCGAAGTGATGAAACCCGATTTAAAAAAATTAAATCCTGTCACAAATATTAAAAATATGTTTAAGCTCAAAACCCTCTTTGAGCTATTGAAGTCAATATTAAAAATTGGGGGAGCCGCTCTTCTTATTTATAGCGTGGTTTACAATAGCATAGGAGACATTGTGGCAACAGCAGCAATGCCTGTTATTGGAAGCGCTATGATCTTTAGCGACTTTTTAATCAAGGTTGTGATAAGGGTGGGATTATTCTTCCTAATAATTGCCCTTTTTGACCTTGTTTTCCAAAAAAGGCAGTTCGCAAAAGAAATGAAGATGGAAAAATTTGAGGTAAAACAGGAATATAGAGATACTGAGGGTGACCCCCAGTTAAAGGGGCGCAGAAGGCAAGCGGCGCAAGAGATCGCCTACCAAGAGGGTCCTTCAGCTGTGAAGCGGGCAAGAGCGGTCATAACGAATCCTATTCACATTGCTGTTGCAGTAGAGTATGATGAAGAAAAAGAGCCGGCGCCAAAAATTGTGACCATGGGCCAAGGGCCTGTCGCCGATATGATTATTAGGGCGGCACATGAATTTAATGTGCCTATAATGAGAAATGTGGCGCTTGCCCATACCCTATATGAAAAAGGGAGAATTAGTGAATACATCCCTGAAGAAACTTATCAGGCTGTAGCAGAAATCCTCAAATGGCTCACTACACTGGAGCCTGGAGCGGAGTACAATGTGGAGTTGTTTAAGTGAAGAATTTAGTACATAGATTTATTAAGTCTTTAGGCGGCGCCAGAGCGCTAAGTGTCATTTCCCAATCATCTGATATTCTCTTGGCGCTTTTTATTATCGTCATCGTAATGATGATTATTATTCCTATATCTCCTTTTGTTCTTGATAATTTCATCGCAATTAACATGACTGTATCGGTCGCCCTTTTAATGGTGGCCCTTTATATCCCCAAAGCAGTCCATCTTTCAATGTTCCCTTCTTTGTTATTGATTACAACCCTCTTCAGGCTAGGAATTGAGATCTCCGCTACAAGACAAATCCTTCTGCACGCGTATGCAGGCCATATTATTTATGCATTTGGTAACTTCGTGGTAGGAGGGAATTTCGTTGTTGGGGCAATCATATTTTTAATTATCACCATTGTTCAATTTATCGTGGTAACAAAGGGTGCTGAGAGGGTAGCTGAAGTAGCCGCAAGATTTACGTTGGATGCGATGCCCGGTAAACAAATGAGTATTGATGCTGACATGAGAAGCGGGGTCATCGACGCCAATCAAGCCAGAGAACTGCGCCTTGCACTCACTAAAGAGAGCCAACTCTACGGAGCGATGGACGGAGCGATGAAATTCGTTAAAGGGGACGTGATCGCTGGTATCGTTATCGCGGTGATTAACATCGTAGGGGGGCTCATTATTGGTATTTCGATGCACCATATGTCTGCATTGCAATCTGCCCAGGTTTACACTCTTCTTTCGATAGGAAGCGGCCTTGTGAACCAGATCCCTTCTCTTTTAATTTCGATGACGGCGGGTATCGTTACAACTCGTGTTTCAAGCGATAAAAAAGATTCCCACTTGGGAAAAGAAATTTCTACCCAGATGCTTGGGCAGCCTAAAGCGATCATGATCGCTGCTGTTGTCCTTCTGGGGATGGCATTTATTAAAGGGTTTCCTTCTGCGATCTTCGTTATCATTGCCCTTGTTGTTGGAGCAACGGGCTTTTTCACCTGGTATAATACCAAGAAAAAAGCTGATAAAGCCATGGCTGGAATGGGTGGGGGATCAGTTGCTACTGATGTTGAGGGGCATGCTGTTGTCAGGGGAGGAACAGACGATTACGCGCTGACCCTTCCCGTTATTATGGAAGTAGGGAAAAACCTCTCTCTTGCCATTAAAAAAGAAAAAGGGGCAGGAGGGCAATCTTTCATTGAAGATATGATCCCTAAAATGCGGCACGCTCTCTACCAAGATTTAGGCGTCAGATTCCCTGGGGTTCACGTGCGCAGTGACTCCCCCCATCTCGAACCGGATGAATACTCTATTTTACTGAGCGAAGTTCCTGTTGTTCGAGGAAAAATTTTAGAAAATGCTCTTTTGACAAATGAAAATCCCGACACTCTTCGCAGGTACAACCTCCCTTTTACGACTACAAAAAGTTCCGCTGGTCAGCCCTCTCTTTGGGTTGATGCCAAATATCAGGATATATTGCAAAAGGCAGGGATTAAGTTCTGGAAGCCGATCGATGTGATGATCCTCCATCTCTCTTATTTCTACAGGCAGCACGCAAGCGATTTTATTGGGATTCAAGAGGTCAGAGGCATTTTGGAATTTATTGAAAAATCCTATCCCGATCTGGTAAAAGAGGTCACACGCCTTGTTCCTCTGCAAAAGCTTACAGAAATTTTTAAGCGACTTGTACAAGAGCAAGTATCCATTAAAGATTTAAGAACTATTTTAGAAGCTTTGAGCGAGTGGGCGCAATCAGAAAAAGATACAGTTCTTCTGACCGAATATGTCCGTTCTTCTTTAAAAAGATATATCAGCTACAAATACTCTCAAGGGCAATCGATCCTTTCTGTCTATCTGCTCGATCCTGAGATCGAAGATATGGTCAGGGGGGCTATTAAACAGACCTCCGCAGGATCTTATTTAGCTCTCGATCCTGATTCTGTTCAGATGATTTTGCACTCGATGCGCACAACCATAACGCCCACCCCCATGGGAGGGCAAACACCCGTCCTTTTAACAGCAATCGACGTACGCAGATTTGTAAGAAAACTGATTGAAGGAGAATTCCCCGACATTGCTGTCCTCTCCTATCAAGAAATTGTCCCTGAGATTAAAATCCAACCTCTAGGAAGAGTACAACTATCGTAAAAAGGTAAATACTCTATGTCAGAACCTCCACTTTCTACCTCAAGCATCTCTCCCATTCACGCGGGACAAACACCACCAGCAGCGCAAATGGCCTATGGAATGGAACAGGTAGAGGCTGAAGAGGCTTTTGATGGAACACAAGATATCGCCTTTAATCCTGTTGCCATGGCACAACGAAAAGACACTCTCGAAGCTAAAAGAGGGAAAAAAGGGGAAGAATCCTCCTCAACAAAAGCTGAAAGACAAGAAAGAAAAATTGCAAATGTAGAAAGGATCCAAGCTGTATCTGAAAAATACGAAAGGGAAAATCCCGAACTACAATCGCGTACTCTCCTTCTCCTTAGATCCTCAATCAAAAAGGGAGATTCAGCTGATGAAATCTTACGAAAAATCGGTGAAATTTATCTAGACCAGGCATTGCAGGATGAAGCTATCGACTTTCTCATCGAAACTGCGATGGATACCGATATGGAGACAGCGTTCAAAGAGGTTAAGGAAGACCTGAATAATCGCTTTGGAAGGGAGATCAGAGCCGGAAGAAATATCGGTGCACAAGCAAGAGCTTTTTCTGCTCAGGGACTCGGAAGCCCAACTGGCCTCCGCGATATGTACCGCGATATCACTGTAAACCCTCGAGACAACCTTACTCTATTCGATGAACTAAATCAGAAGTTTACTTACGAGAAGATGAATACTGTAATCGAATTTCTTTTCCACTCTTTAGGAAGCGACCTCAAATCAAAAGGCCCCTCCATTTCTAAAGGAGAGCTCCATCGCCTGACAACAGAAACGCGCGCTCTTCAAGCTATTTTGGGCCTCTATCGCTTCTTCCAAGCAAGAATGCGTGTCATCTTTGGCGCCTTCCAACGTTATTCGATTGTTGTTCCTTCTAGACTGACCTTTATCAATCTTGCCAAACAGTTCAGCAAACTCCTTCAAGATAAGTACCCGAATATAGATAAAATTTTGACACTTGCAGCAGAATTTGGCCTCTATGAGGTATCAGACGCACAAGTGATCCTCTTTTCTCAATACAGAGACGCCCTAAGACAGGTCGCCCCCCGCCTCTTCCGCTCAGAAAAACACAAAAACGATCTTTCCATGCTCCTCGCAATGACCCTCGACAGGCTCCATAAAAAGATCGAAGATGAATCAGAAGAGAAACAGCGCAAAGAAGAAGAAGAGAACCAAAGAAAGAAGAAAGAAGCAAAGAAAAAAGAAGAAGAAAAGAAGAAAAAATGAAGAAGAAGATCGGGCACGCACGCGGGCACGGGCACGGGCACGAAAGAGGGAAGCACTTAAGTCTTCTTTTCTTTCCGGATTTCGTGCCCGTGCCCGTGCCCGCGTGCGTGCCCGATCTTCTTCTTGGGAGTTCAAATGATTGACAATTTCGCAGAACTACTCAAAGATCTCGGATCTCATATTAATGTGGGGTTGCATGTCGATAGGCATGGGGTGTGCAGGATCGTGGTAGATCAGAAATTTTTTGTGCAGATTGAACATGATCCCCTTAAAGGGAGGGTATTGCTCGTGTCGATGATCACCGAAATTGGGCCCGGAAAGTTTCGGGAAAATGTGCTCAAAGAAGCCCTAAAGGCCAACGGGGTCTTTCCCAGAACCGGAATCCTTGCTTACGTGGAAAAAAACAACAACCTCTCATTACACGACTATTACAGCCTTGTGGAATTTAAAATCGAAAAATTTGCCGAATACCTCACCTCTTTTATTGAAAAAGTCAATTTTTGGAAAACGCAAGTGGAAAGCGGCACTGTTCCTTCAGTTATTTCAACCCCTTCCAATCTTCCCCCACCACCCCTCTTTAGGAAATAATGATATGACAGCTTGGGAACGTATCGGAAAAAGGCAACACAAAGGGATCGATCTCCCTCTTTTTGCCCTCCGTTCAAAAAACAGCTGCGGCGTCGGCGAATTTTTTGATCTTATTCCCCTCATCGATTGGTGCAGCGAGCTAAAAATCGATTTTATCCAACTCCTCCCCCTAAATGATTCAGGCATTGATCCAAGTCCTTATAATATTCTCTCTTCCTGCGCCCTCCATCCACGCTATATATCGTTATGGAAGCTAGATAAAAACTATCCTAAGGATCTAAACGAAAAACTCCCTTGGCTCTATAAATATTATGAGAAATGGGAAAAGAACGATCCAAACTTTCTGAAGTTTGTAAGCGAAAATACATGGCTTGAAGCATATGGACAATATAAGAGTAACCCCCCTTTCCAAAACTTTTTGCAATACCTCTGTTATACACAGCTTGTGGAAGTAAAAAAATACGCTAATTCCAAAGGGGTATTTATCCAAGGAGACCTCCCTATTCTTATTGCAAGAGAAAGTGTCGATGTTACTACACATACCTCCCTATTCATTCCTAACTATTCAGCAGGCGCCCCTCCCGATCAATACAATAAGAATGGACAATACTGGGGGTTTCCCATATTTGATTGGGAGAATCATAAAAAAGATGGTTTTGCTTGGTGGAAGCAAAGAATTCATTACGCAGAGAACTTCTACGACATTTATAGAATCGATCACGTGGTAGGTTTTTTTCGTATCTGGGCAATTCCTCTAGGAGAAAAAACAAAAAATGGAAAATTTATCCCAGAAAACCCAGCCGAATGGATCCCTCATGGGCAAGAGATTTTAAAAATGATGCTAAATGCTTCAAATATGCTTCCCATAGCGGAAGATTTAGGTACAGTCCCCTTAGAAGTGCACGCCTGCTTAACAGAGCTCGGAATCTGCGGAACAAAAGTGATGCGCTGGGAAAGACGATGGCAAACCGATAAAGAATATATCCCCCTTAATGAATATCCCCTTTTGAGTCTGACCTGCGTTTCTACCCACGATTCAGAAACTCTGACCCTCTGGTGGAAAAACAACCGTGAAGAGGCGGAGCTTTATGCTAAATCCAAGGGGTGGAAATATGTCCCCGATCTCCCTCTAGAGATGAGGAAAGCCATCTTGACAGATTCAAACCACACTTCAAGCTTATTCCATTGCAATCTCTTGCAAGAATATCTTGCCCTCATCCCCGAACTTGCCTGGGGGGACCCTGAGCAGGAACGGATTAATATCCCCGGAAAAGTCTTGCCCACAAACTGGAACTACCGCTTCCGACCTACCGTCGAAGAGATTGTTTCCCATGAAGGGCTAAAAAATGTTATGAGACAAATATTATGATAAGTTTCTTACTCGCAGCGGCTATCTCGACAAGCTCCCTCTACTATACCCTCGATCCTACCTCCATCTCAGAAAATCTCGCCTTCTACGAACTTTATCCCCAAACCTCTGATGGGAAAAAAGCTCTTGAGCGCGCATGGAAACTCCTTGCCCCCGAAGAAGATATAAAAGATATCACCCTTCCCACCTTGGATATTCAAGCGATCATCTCCCTTGTCACCAAACAGTCGTTTCAAACTACTGTGCAGCTAAAAGATGAACAATTAGATCTAATTGAGAAAATTTCCATAAAACTCGCTAACAGAAAATTAAAAGGCGCGTCTGTTTGGACCCTAGATGAAGTGATCCCCCTTCCTTCTGAAGAAATCGATGTTGCCAGAGCCCTTCTTATTGGACAGTTAGCGAACAAAAATGAGATCAGGAATTACGAGGCAAGTTTGGATTTAATGAGTTTGCAGATCCAGGCAAGACTCCCAAAAAATGCCACTCACAAACAAAAAATCAAAGAGATCACCCGCTATATTTTTCAGGAAATGCAATTCCGCTTTCCTCCCCATTCTCTTCACGCGCAAGATATCGATCTCTACACATTTCTCCCCTCTGTACTAGATGGAAGACAAGGGGTTTGCCTAGGCGTTTCCATCCTTTATCTTTCCCTAGCACAAAGACTAGACGTCCCTTTGGAAATCATCACACCCCCTGGTCACATCTACGTGCGCTATAACGAAGAGTTAAATATCGAAACAACAGCACGAGGGATCCATCTCCCCTCTGAAGTTTATCTGGGAGTTAACACAAGAAAACTCCAGCAAAGAAATATCAAAGAAGTGGTAGGACTCGCTTTTGTCAACCAAGCCTCTGTCTTTTGGGGAAAAGAAGATTACGCCATGTGCGTCTCCCTTTATGAGAAAGCCCTACCCTTTTTTTCTGAAGATCCACTCATTAAATTCTTTTTAGGATTAAATTACCTTTTTACTAAAAGATACGCAGAAGGAAGAGAGCTCCTAGAACAAATTAAAGGGATCACTTTTGATTATGCTGTCTCCCCTGAAACTATTCCAGAAGACTTCCTCGCAGGAAGGGTCGATATTGAGGGGCTTAAAGCGATCTTTGCCACTGTTGATGAAACAAGAGATTCGATCCTAAAAAAACAAGAACAACTCGAAAAAATTCTACACCGTTGCCCACAGTTTCGAGCAGGTCTCCTACAGCTAGCTGTCACCCATCTCCAGTTAGGAAGAACCAATGAAGCGCAAAAAATCCTCGAAAAATACAACTACATAGACCCAGAAGACGCCACCGTTGCCTACTATCTCGCCATGCTAAACGTAGAGCGGCACGATTACCCTAAAGCCTGGATCCATCTCAAAAAAGCCGAAGCCCTCACCTCTCTTCGCTGCCACCACCCCAAAGCCCTCAAAGGAGTCAAAGACTTCCTCAAGCGCACCTGCCCGGAATGACCGGTGCTAAACTCACAATTTCGGCATTGCTCTCATCATAAACTCATCGAATAAAGGGACGGTGAAGGCCATGTCTCCATATGCTGGGCTATAGATCATTCCTTTTGCAATTTGTTTGTGTTTATCCCACGTTAATCAAAGATGATAAGAGGAAGAATGAATTTTGAAAAGTCAAATAATTTTGCCTAGCCTAACCAAAATGCATCTGTTTGCTTTCACTATTCCTGCTTTTCCTTATTGAGAGAAATCTTTTACTTTTGCTATGCTTGTTGCCCAACTAAGGGGGATTTATGAGCGCTGTAGATCGATTTGATGGAGCTTCGGCAGGGGTAAAGGTGAGCCTTCGGCCGGCTCCGCGCGGGGGTCGCTGTGCGAGGATTTCCTCGTTTGTCAGGGAAATCCTATCGAAGTATCTGAGTGTTGAGAGTTGGCGTACAGCCTGGGAGATTGCGACACGAAAGGATTTGTCACAAAGATTCCTCTCTGTGTGGAAACCAGGCAGCTATGTTGTGGATCTCCCTAATCCGAGGGGCACTACTTATTTAACGGCTCACCCGTCGGTGATGAGTGCGATATTCAACCACTACCGAAAATCTCCCGAAGGCATATTTTACGACTCTGAAAACTCCAAGCTGCTCTTGGCAGGGATTTTGCAAGATCTGTTCCCTGAAGAAATTGCAGAGCTTGGTTTGGAAGAAGGAGAGGATGCGCTTGTTCTCACTGCCAAGGCAGCCCATGTGCCCGCGTTACGAAGGCATTTTGACCAATTTATTGGAGCCTCTGTAATTTCTGGATATTCAAAAATTTTAGCGGATATTGCGGATGATCTTTTGACAGGACTTTCCGATGAAGAAAAAAAGGAATGCGATGTGGCAAAATTATCTTTCGAGTTTGCCGCAACGGTAATTTGCAGGTTGTTTACGGAATATGGAAGCTCTAGGGAAGACTATCAGAGTGTAGGAAAGGCGATGGACGCCGTGAGCAAAAGGATGGCCAGAATAATTTTATCACAGCCTGCAACCCCTGAACAGGTAAAAGAATATGAGGCTGCTAAAACTTTCATTAAAGATTTGGTTCAAACGTGTCTGGATCATCCTTCTCCTTTTGTTCTCGGCCTAAAAACTTCGGAGATGAACGACTTTCAGTGCAAGGTTTTCTTGTTCGGCCTATATTTTGCTGGTACCGAAACCACCGCCTCGGTCACGAATGCTCTCCTCTGGGAGCTAGGCAAACAGGAAAATCAATGGGTCCAAGATCAGATCAGAGACCCTGAAACAAGTGAAAAAGCGAAGCTCCGGGCTGTTGCTGAAACTTTTCGCCTTCATCCCCCCGTTTATGTCGCAGGAAGATGCCTTAGAGAAAATACAGTCTTGCGTGTAGAAGACAGAGCAACAAGAGGTCTCTTGTTCGAAAAAGAACTTAGGAAAGGACATAATATCGTCTGTTTGCCACAGGCAGGAGGCCAGGATCCCGTCTTGTATCCCCACCCTGAAACATTCGATCCTCTAAGATTCGATGATCCGCAAATCCCCAATTTGTCCTTCTTCCCGTTTGGAGGAGGATTCCACATTTGTCCAGGAAGGTACCTGGCAAAGGCGGAATTACTGACTTTTCTAGATCGATTTTTCTACCATTATTCGGCCATTACCCTTTTCCCAAAGCATTTTGAACAAAAGGGGGTCGCTACTCTTCGCGCTACTACACCAGCAAAAATACAGTTAATCCCTCTGAACCATGCAGAGGAAGAATAAGAGGCAAAAGGGGGTTATGCAAGAGGTCCAATGCTTCTCCCCACCAATTCCGGTGGTTGTGAGCCAGCATTAGGGGAAAAGGGATTTTTAAGAAGTTGTAAAATTAGGAGAAGCGGGAGCGGCAGGGATCAGCCCTGAATAATCTAAGCCGCGGTGTATCTTTTGAAGTTGAGCCGAGTACACCTTCATCCTATGTCCACTCAAAAGCACTATAACGGCGCCGCCACACGAAACACCTAGTCCAGGGTAAAACAGTTTTGCATAACTACCTAACCCAACGCCTAGGAGAATCAATCCAACTAAAACTATCACTCCTCCAAGGGCACGAACATTACGGGCCCTGTTCCAAGATGCAGATGCTGCATTTGCCCTATGTTCGAGCGGTGACTCCTCTAGAGGAATGGGGGAGCTCATCTGTCGAAATACTAGATCCGCTGACATCGTTTGCGGGGTCGTTGCTCCAAATGGGGGGCTAATTCGAAATCCCGCGTACTCTTCTGTCGTTGGTGCCTGTCCTACCTCTTTGAAACCCATAAATTTCTCCTTTCTTAATTAGTAATTAATAATAACTTTATTATAGCAATGTTATAGATTTAATTATACAAAAAAAATAAAAAATTATTGTTTTTCTTAACATTCTGATTATAAACGTGTTAGAAAATGAAGAAAAAGGTATTATTCTTAAAAAGCTAGCTCTTCGAGCTGCCGGAGCATCTTATAGACAAAGGCCATCCGCACCTCATGAGGGCTGAGCTTTGCATGAACTTCTCGCCAATTGGTGCCACAATTTGGGAAGGTTTGCTCATAGAGCTCAACATTAATATCTGTAGAATCATAATAAGGATGAAACATCGATAGGATGACTCCTCCAAGACCAACAGGAACCATGATAGCAGCATTTTCCCATTCTTTTGTTTTGTTTCGTTTCTCTAGTTCTGCAAGAGTATATTTGGCCAGCACCTTTACTTTTTCATCCGCATGAGGCAAAAAGCTCCCCCCTCCGCCTAAAAAGATATTGCACTCGTTTGTCCCATCACTAACACTCACCGCAGCAGAATAAAATCCCACCTTATATTGCGCAGCAGGAAAAGGACAAAGTGGACCATCGGCTGTCCCTTGGAAGAGAGGGAGAACACTTTCCTTAACAATAGAAGTCGTATCAGAAGGCTGCACCTTGCAAAGACCGCGGTAAATCCTCGTCTTTGATACCCAATAAGCAGAGCCACAAGTAACATACCCTCTCATTCCTTTTTTAAAACATTCCATCAAAAAAGCTATTTCCTCAGGACTAAAAACTTTATCCAGGTCTGTACTTTCGCCTGGAGGGATCACTAATAATGTAGATAAGAGATCCAGCCCTTTTAATATGCCCACAAGATCTTCACCTGCTACAGTCATCACCTTCCCTGGATATAATTCTTTAAACATCGCCACCCTTTTTTTAATTCTATCCTGATAGGGACCCCTAAAACCATCATGGCCCGTATAGATGACGATATCTTTAAATGCTGGTATCGCTGATGCCATATTTCCTCCCAAGGCGTATTGCGATAAGATTTTTAAGAAGATCTGAGCCTATAAAAATAGCAACCCCGTTAAAAGCTGCAATTTTCATCCCAACAAAAGGGATAAGCCACAAAAATCCTAAAGCATAAATAATAGCCTGCCCACTAAGAACGGCAAAGAGGGGTGAATACTTTTTAGATAATAGCGATGTCAAGTAGGCGGCAATGGGAAAAGCGATAAAATACCCTCCACATTTCCCCACAAAGCAATGGGGATTCATCATAAAAGCAAATCCTAAATAACCAAGCACAGAAACAAAGGCTTGTTTTGGCCTCTGCGTGAGCGCTATGAGGAATATAGCAAATGTTTGAAGTGTAAAAGCGACTGGATAAAACGGGATCCTCACAAACGAGCATAAAGTAATCAGGCATGCGCCAAACAACACAACAGGAAATTCTTTACGATAAACGAGCGTCCTCTCCATAACTCCTCCTTTAAAGCAATAAAGCATATGCACATTCCCACCTATTTTCAACCTTTTAATTCTTTACTAGAAAATGGGCTCATGGGTACATTGTAAAAAAAGGGGTATTATGAAAAAATTTACTATTGTAGCGTGTCTCTTACTTTTGGCCCACGGGGCAATGAATGCGGATATCGTGATTGATGACTATATGGATACGGCACAAAGGGAAAAGACAGGGATTTCAAAATTAAACAAAAATGAGATCATCTTGCTAGAGGGCTGGCTAAATAAAAACTTTGTCCCTAAAAACCAAGCCCCTGCCGCAAATGAGCTCTTCCTTTCTGAAAACCTCAGTAACGGATCCTTGCTCAAATTAAGCGATGGATCTATCTATGAAGTGAATCCGCAGGATATTCCCCTCTCTTCTCTTTGGATCACCCCCTTCCCCATGGAAGTTACCATGACAAGCGACCCAAACTATCCCTTCCTGCTAATGAACAAAAACACCAATACAATGGTACATGCCAGAAAACCCCAAATAATACCAACACCCCCCAATCCCCTCCCACCAACAACCAATATGCCCGTTCCCTCATCCAACATGCCAAACCACTAGGGGAAACGCAAAACGCAACTGGAGAAAGATAATTAAATACCTGGGGGTATAGGGTGTCGTAATTCGTTAATTTGTCCGTCATATTGGATATAGCGAACACCACCAGCGGCAAAGATAAACAGTCCCAGAAACGCAAGTCTGCTTACTCTATCTCTATTCGCGAAAGATGTTGTAATTCCTACAAACCACACCAATAAACCTAGATAAACTACGCCTAAGGCTATCTGTTTTTTTCCCTGAAGTGTCTGTATTGCCAAACGAGCTTCGCTATCAACCCTCTGCGCCAAAAGATACGTACTTTCTCCACGCTCCACATCTGGAAAATTCGGCGCTGCCGCTCCTGTCACTCCTGGTACTCCACTAGGCATAAACTCTCCCATTATTTTTAAGCGCACAACGATATCACAACCAGAAATTCAGTTGCAAAGTCTATCTCAACCGCGAAGCGGTAGTTTTGCCACGAATGTGGCTACAGTTGCTAGCCGTGGCGTGACCGAAGGGAACCCACGGAAACGGTATGATAATTATTCTGGAGCCGCGCGAGCGGCGACACTACTGGCGCCAGTTCCTGGCTTGTTTTCACAGGTTCATCATTCCGTGGGTTCCCTCCGGTCACCCACGGCTAGCACCTGTAGCCGCATTCGCGGCAAAATTACCACTTCGTGGTAAAAATGACCTTAACTGGAATAAAAATAAATCAGTCAGGTGGAGGTATAGGATTTTGTAACTGGTTAATTTGTACGCCGTATTGGAGATAACGAATGGCATTAACAAAAAGGAGAATCATTCCACTAACCATGCCTATACTCTCTCCTCTTTGCATAGATCCTCTACAGACCGATAAACCTAGAGAAACTAGGGCTAAGGCTTGCCATCTTTTTCCCTCAAGAAACTGTATACTAGCCTCTATTGCCAAGGGAGCAACCTCATTAACTCTCCCTGCCAAAAGGTTCTCACCCTCTCCACGACTCACATTCGGCAAACTTGGGGCTCCGGCTCCTGCCACTCTTGGTGTTTCACTAGACATCAGTTCCTTCTACTATTAGTAACTGATTTTGAAAAGCTTCAACGGCACCTTTAGCTTCGTCAAAAGCAAACCGAGCAGAAACATAGATAATAATTCCCAATACCACAATAACGAATCCTGGAGGTTCTAAAACACCAGTGGTAAATCCTGCTACACACAACCCTGCTCCTACAAGGCAACCGAATGCAGCGGTACGACTTTCAGTTCGCGGCTCTGATGTGGGATGGGCATTTTCCGGGGGTTCCCGTTGGTCACCCCCGGCTAGCAACTGTAGCCGCATTCGCGGCAAAATTACCACTTCGTGGTCTAAGATAGACTTTTGCAATTACCTCTCCAAAGCGCTTCGCGCAAAGAAAAGTCTGTTTAAACCTCTTTCTTTCTTCTGTTTTGCGTTTTTTGATTTGCGATTTGCGTTTCCCTTCTACGCTTGGAAAAACTCTTTGAATTGTTCTTGGAGGGAGGCGGGGACGATTTCTTCGACGCCGGCTTTGTCGTACATGAGAAAATAGGTGCAGGCTACCATGATCCCAAAGGCTGGGCTGAAGAGAGCTATGAAAAGGGAAAGACCGCAGGTGATGGCACGTCTTACTGAGATCCAAGAAGAGTGGAGAAGGCTTTTAAAAGCAGAGACCTGATTGCAACATAGGGCGACAAGAGCCGTTGAAAGGAGAAGAAGAGAAATGGCATACGCTGCCCATAAAAGATCTGCTATAAGAAGGAGGAAAAAAAAGAGGCGGGAAGCTAGGGAAGAAAAAAACCTATCCTTTAAACTTTGAGGAGGCTTCTCTATGACTTCTTCTTTTTCTTTTGGTTCAAATATATCGTAAATCATTTTTTATGCTTCACTTTGTTGTACCCATTCAGTGCGGCTATACGATAGCCCTCTGCATAGGTTGGATAATTAAACACCTGATCGATAAAATAATCGATCCTTGCATGATAACTCATGGCCACCTGGCCAATGTGAATCACCTCTGTTGCTGCCCGTCCAATGATATGAATCCCTAAAATTTCAAGTGTTTCAGCGTGAAACAGTATCTTGAACATGCCAGGATCATTTCCCGAAATCTGATTGCGTGCAATCTCATAATAATAGGCCCTTCCAATTTCGTAGTGGAAGCCTAATCTCTTGAGCTCTTCTTCAGTATAGCCGCAAGATGAAATTTCTGGAATGGTATAAATTCCTATCGGGTAAAACGTCGGGAAATGATGGGTCTGTTCACCAAATGCATGCCTCGCTGCAAGCCTCCCCTGTTCCATACTTGTGGACGCAAGCGAAGGACCTCCAATGACGTCGCCTGCCGCATATATATGGGGGACAACTGTTTGGAAAAGGGCATTTACCGGAATGTACCCCTTTTTATCCAGTGAGATCCCTACCTTATGAATATCTAAATACTCAACATTCGCTTCTCTTCCCAAGGCGTAAAGGAGCATGTCTGCTTTGATGCACGAGTCATCATTAAAACAAACCACTACCCCATCTTCAGTTTTTGTAATATTTTTTATCTCAACATTCCCCATCATCTTAAGGCCAATCAAAGTCAGCGATTTTTGAAGATGCTGTCCAATTTCTTCATCTAAAAGGGGAAGAAGTTGCTTTTTCTTATCAACAACAGTCACTTCCGTTCCCAAGGCTGCAAAGAAACTTGCATATTCTGATCCAATAATCCCGCCGCCAAGAACGATCAGAGTTTTTGGCAAATGATCAATGGACAAAAGGCGGGTAGAATCTAAAACTTTTTCCTGATCAAAGGGAACATGAATAGGGTTTCTAGGCTTTGATCCGGTTGAAATAAGAAAATATTCCCCTTTAATTTGATAATCGCCCACAACGATTTCATTGGCATTGATAAAGCGGGCATTGCCATGAATGACGCGGATCTTATTTTTCTCAAATTGATGGTCGAGAATTTTTCTTTGTTCATCTAAAATTTTATGAAGGCGGAAGTTCAGATCGTTAATGGAAATCTTTTTCACTTCTGCTTCTTGACCATAAAAACTGCGCTGAAAAAAACTGGTTAGATCCAAAATAGCTTCGCGGAGTGACTTGGAAGGGATCGTTCCAGAATTCAATGAGGCACCACCAAGATAGGTGTCTTTCTCAATGAGAATGACCGATTTGCCCAGCTTTGCCGCCTGAATCGCTGCTTTCTGTCCTGCAGGACCAGATCCAATCACAATATAGTCAGCATCCAACGTTTCCATATTAAATTTTAACTTTACAGATCTAAATATTCTTGTTCAATAAGAAATAAACTGGTACGATCGTTGGATCAGGAGAATTTTATGACAAAGAGATGCCAAGTCACTGGGAAAAGGCCCATGACAGGAAGAAGTTATGCGATCCGTGGGATTGCAAAAAAGAAAAAAGGTGTGGGACTTAAAGTAACCGGCATTAAAAGACGCCGTTTCCTCCCTAACCTCGCAAAAAAAAGATTTTGGTTTGCTGAAGAAAACCGTTTTGTCACCTTGCGTCTAGCCACAAGTGCGATGCGCACGATCGACAAATTAGGCCTACCCGCCGTCATACGGGAAATGCGCAAAGCTGGTGAAAAGATATAAACTAGCGTTATTTGGGGTTGTCCTCTTTTATTGTTTCATTATTTTCTATTCGGCGACCCCTAAAATTCCTACGAAGGCAGACCCCCTTATTTTATATTCAAAAAATTTTAGCCAGTTATTTCATGCTGCCATCAAGGGAGCAAAAAAAGAGATCGTCCTCCAAATGTACGCCTTATCTGATGCTGACATTATAAAGGCATTGGAAGATAAAGCCCAAGAAGGTGTCAGCGTACAAATATTATTTGATAAAACAGCCGCTCGTCCCAATCTCCACTTTTCTGAGATCATCCCCGATACAGCAAAAGGGCTGATGCATCGAAAAATCCTGATCATTGACGGGAAACTAATATTTATAGGCTCTGCCAATATGACAGAGCAATCGCTCAAGATGCATGATAATTTGGTAGTGGGAATGTACAAACCCCATTTTGAACTAGCCACCAAAGATGGGCTTTGGCTTTTACCAGATAAAAATGGCCTCGATGCCCTAATCAACCAAATTCATACAGCCCAAAAGACGATCCGCGTAGCCCTCTTCACCCTCACCCACCCCCAAATAGTAGACGCCCTCATAACAGCCCAAAACCGGGGAGTAAGCGTCAAATGCGCCATTGACCATTATACAGCCAAGGGGGCCAGCAAAAAACAGGTAGAAAGGCTCAGAAATGCCCATATTCCCATCTATCTCAGTCGGGGGCTGCAGCTTTTCCACCATAAATGGGCCTTTATCGACAACAAAACACTCATTCTCGGATCCGCTAATTGGACAAAAGCCGCCTTTACCCGTAATCACGACTGCTTTATAATACTCCAAAACCTCGATCAGACCCAAAAAAAATTTATGCAAAGAATCTGGAAAAAGATAAGATACGAAAGAGAGAGGAGAGAAGTATGACTACAAGTATTCTGTCAATTGCGTTTAATTTGTTTATCCTGATGGACTCGATTGGGAATATCCCCATATTCATTGCAGTTTTAAAAGATGTCGACCCCAAACGACACAAAATCATTATTTTTAGAGAACTTATCATCGCTTTGGCCTTGATCATTCTTTTTAACTTCATTGGGGACTTCCTTCTAAGACTTTTAAATGTTTCTCAGCAAGCTGTCATGATCTCCGGAGGAATTATTTTATTTTTAATCGCCATTAAGATGATCTTTCCCGCAGCAAAAGACAACCACGAAAAAAAAATCCCCTCTATAGAGAAAGAACCTTTTATCGTCCCTTTAGCAGTACCTCTACTTGCTGGCCCCGCCGTTTTGGCAGCAGTGATGTTATACTCTAAAAGAGAATCAGCTATAGCAATGATCTCCGCTATTTTCCTTGCGTGGGCGGCCTCCACGATCATCCTTATCGCTTCTTCAAATTTAAAAAGGATCTTAGGCACCAGGGGGATCATTGCCTGCGAGCGTCTCATGGGTCTTATTTTAACCCTAATCGCTGTCCAAATGTTCCTCCAAGGTCTAGAAATAGTCAAATGAACTACAAAATCATCCTCTCCTATGATGGCACCCATTATTTCGGGTGGCAAAAAACCCCTTATGGTCCAAGCATTGAAGGAGCCCTACAAAATGCCCTTTTTCAAATTCTTAGGCAAAAAGTTTCCCTCTCCGCTGCAAGCAGAACAGATAGAGGAGTCCATGCAAAAGGACAAGTCGTCCAGTTCACCTCTACCAAACCAATCACCTTAAAAAGCATCAACGCCGTCCTTCCAAAAGATATAGCCGCCCTTTCGATAGAAGAAATGCCCGATCACTTCCATCCCACCCTCGACGCCACAGGAAAAGAGTACCACTACCATTTTTGTACAGGGATCGCGCAGCTCCCCTCAAAACGACACTACTCATGGCACATCCCCTACCCCCTCTCCTACCCCACCATGCAAACCGCAGCAAAAACCCTCATCGGCACCCACGACTTTTCAGCCTTCTCCAATAACAACCAAAGCGGCGTGCGCGAAATCTACAAAATTGAAATCCTTCCCCATAAAATAATCATCGCAGGAAATAGCTTTCTGTATAAAATGGTGCGCAATATCGTCGGAACCCTGGTTTACATAGGCTGTGACAAGATCGATTCCCTTGAGTCGATTTTGAAAAGCAAGGATCGGACAAAGGCCGCCGTATGCGCCCCGGCAAAAGGGCTTACCTTATATCGAGTGTTTTATGATTAACAGAAACGACCCCTGTTGGTGTGGAAGCAAGCTAAAATGGAAAAAGTGTCACTACCCCAATGGCCCACAAAACCTCGCCTCGGCCTACTTAAAACAATATGGGATCCTCCTAAAAACCCCCCAGCAAATCGAAGGGATAAAAGCCTCCTGCAAGCTCGCCGCACAAATCCTGGACAAAGTCTGCAAAAAGGCAAAAGCCGGCGTGACAACAAATGAGCTCGACACCTACGCCCATAAACTCTACCTCGACGCCGGCTCCATCCCCGCTACCTTAGGCTACGGAACCCCCCCTTATCCAAAAACCATTTGCACCTCTCTCAATGAAGTGATCTGTCACGGCATCCCCAACGATATCCCCCTAAAAGAAGGCGACATCATGAATATCGACGTCACCTGCATCCTCAATGGCTACTATGGGGATACAAGCGCCATGGTCATGATAGGAGAGGTCACAGAAGAAAAACGAAGAGTCGTCGAAGTATCTTACCAATGCCTCATCCGATCCATCGCCATCCTAAAACCAGGCGTTGCCCTCTTTGAAATCGGCCACGTCATCGAAGAATACGCAAAGGCCCACCAATGCTCCGTTGTCAATCAATTCGTCGCCCACGGCGTCGGCCTCGAGTTCCACGAACCCCCCCAAATCCCCCACCACTACAACTCGATCAACATCCCCCTCGCCCCCGGCATGACCTTCACCATCGAACCCATGATCAACGCCGGCGCCCGCGGCGCCATCATTGACCCCGTCGACCACTGGACCGCCCGCACCATCGACCACAAACCCAGCGCCCAGTGGGAGCACACCATCCTCATCACTGAGGACGGACATGAAGTTTTGACGCTCGTCGATTACCCGCGCGGGAACCCAACCATCTAGCTAAACTCGAGCAAGATGTATCTGGGGTGGCATAGGCAGAATCAATTGACTTGTTTATGCCGACCATTGCTACAGCTTTGGTTGCATCTACAACTGCACTTACCATTGGTTCAGAACATGTACCTGGGCACGTTTGGTCTGCCCCAACCAAAATAAGTGGTTTTGCAACACACGCTACGCCTGCACAAGTGGCGTCGCAAGCATCTTTCACTATTTGTTTTGTGGGTTCAGGATCCCAAGCCGCATCGGAATTCCAATGCACAATTGTCGGTCCAACTCGATGAACTTGGTTTGCTGGTGATGCCATAATATTATCTCCTTAAGGTTTGGTTTTGTGTCAATAACAATGTTATTATAAAATATAGATTATTATTCAATAATAAATATTTTTTAAATTAAAATAATTATATAACTTGCGCATAATGTAATATTATAATATTATTATTAGCATTATTGTAATATAATTGAAAAGAGGAGAAAAAAAATATGACCGCAGTTCCAGAAAGCAATAGCACCCTAGGGGCGCCAGTAGGTTATCGTCCGCTGTTAGTCGCATTTTCACAACCTATTTCTGCAGTTGCTAATCTTGAAGCCGCAGATCGTGTTCAAAGAATTAGTAATCAAGCTTTAAGCCCTGAGCCTGTTCAAGAAAATATCGAGCATGCTTGGAATGATTTACCTGGGAAAACTGTCCGCCTTATCCGCCGCGGTGACACTTTGGAATACGAAGTGGTTTATAATTCTGGGCCCTCATACCGATTAGGATGGGATAATGTGAATTTGGATCCCGAACACATAAGACGAGTATTACAACAACCAGCCGAAGCAAGACAAGCCTCATGCTGGAGCAGCGACAACACCGCTGAACATACTTTTGATAAAATTGTTCTGGTTGCTGTTGGTGAAATTGTTCTAGTTGCCCTTGCGTTAATTGCCGGAGCACTTGCCATTGCAAACCTCGTGCCAGGCGGGCTTCATTTCCCCGTGGCTGCAACCTACACCTTGGGCGCCGTTTCTATTGCTTCTCTTATTGGCGCTATCATCGTTCATAACAAGAAAATTCCTCCGAATGTTTTTGGCCGAGCAGCATATCAAAAGCTTTTTGGCATAGATATTGGACCAGACCCCGATTTTCCTGCGGGCTTTGATAGAAAAACCCTCAAAAGCACTGAAATGCTAGTCCGCATACAAAAGGCACCCGTAGAAATTTATGAGTGCTTAGGCTTTCGTGTAGGAAGGAGTTATGATAGTTCAACAAGAGATGGTATAACTATGTCTTCTCCGCCAGAAAACACGTCTGAATGGGTGCTTATGCACAGAAAGACCTTTGAACACAAAAAGACCTCCAATCCTCAAATCGACGTAAAAGCTTTATATGCTGAAAAACTTGCTGCTATTCAAGCTTATAACCCTCAATTCAAAATAGCTCATATTTCTGAAGCGCTTATTTATCTTGCAATTCAAGTCGCAAGCGGAGTATACCCAACCGGTATATGTTGCGAAGGATACAGATTAAACCCAGAAAAGCCATTAAATGTTTCTTGGAATCGGAAATGTGAAAATGAGTTTTCTGTCGATCTGGCGGCTCGTCGTTATGGTGTTTTAGCTGTCCGCAGATTCCCCGCCAACGCCTAATTTAGTGAGCGATGGCGAACTTTTAGAGTGCCTGCAATTCATCGATGTGCACCGCCTGCTCAGTGCTTAGAGTCTGTCCACCTGTTCATGGAACAGAAAATACATTTTCCTTTTTTGTGAAGAATCAACTCCTGAACAAAAAAACATTACAAAACCTATTTTGACCACCAACGGCTTGCCATTAGGTTCCTTGGTAACTGCACGAAAAAACAGTCTTAAAAAGATGGGCATTATGAGCCACAATTATGTAGAATATGAAGTATCTGTAAAAGAGACCAATGAAAGCACAAGTGCACGCGGTCTAATATACACCTGCAAATATCCCCATCACAAAGATAGACATTGAAGACAAAGCCTATTTTTTCGAAATCGATGACCCCGTCGACCACTGGACCGCCCGCACCATCGACCACAAACCCAGCGCCCAGTGGGAGCACACCATCCTCATCACTGAAGAGGGGCATGAAGTTTTGACGCTACTCTAAGATAAAGCCTGAGACAATGCAAAACGCAAAACAAAAAACGCAAAACTGAAGAAAGAAAAAGATCTAGAACTTCTTTTTTTGCAACTCTCTGTGGATGAGTCATATCAATGTTTGACATTATTTTCCCAATTTTGTAAAACCTAGGAGAAATTTTTTCTAAGAGGAATTTATGAATTTTTATAAACGGTTTTTTTTCGTACAGGCATGTTTCAGCACCCTTTTTGCAGCCTCAATTCCAACATCCATTTACTACACCGAAAGTAGCGTTTCGGATAAAATCACCCCTCAAGACGAAAGCATGCTTACCATTTTGCGCTTGGATGCTGTCAAGCAAGGAGTTTTTGAAGAGATTATTTCTACAAATGCTGATATTGTTTGCTTCTTTGAAACCTCTGAATATGACTTTGCCCCAATTTTCTATGAAGAATTAAAACACACCTATACCCATTTTTATCAAATTGTTGCCCCCTTTCCCTCACAAAACAATATGATTATCACCAGCAAATACCCCATAGAAAACATGGAGTGCTATGACGATCGTTCCATTGAACAAGATATCCCTTGCATTAGCCTTGATTTCATTGTAAAAAACGGACAAAACACCATCGGGTGTTGTAGTTTATTAGGGATTGACAATCATGGAACAGAAAATGCATTTTCCTTTTTTTGTGAAGGATCAACCTCTGAACAGAAAAGCCTTACAAAACCTATTTTAACCTCCAACAGCATGCCCCTAGGTTCCTTGTTAACTGCACGAAAAAACAGTCTTAAAAAGATTGGCATCATGAGACATAATTATGTGGAATATGAAGTATCTGTAAAAGAAACCAATGAAGGCACAAGTGCACGCGGTGAAATAGACTACGTAGTAGAAAATGGCGACAGCAGGTTTTCAACAGGTGTCGAAGTCAGTGTCGAAAAAGATCGTAATGGAGAGACAAGATCTTCCATAGAAGCGACCGCTAGAGGACGTTTTTAGTATGAGAGTAAAACCGTTCACATATCTTTTAGTTGCAGCATTCCTAATCTTCTCCTTTGTGGGCTGGTATTATTATAACAATAAAAACTACCACACCCAACTTTCCATTCAATATACACCTGCAAATATCCCCATCACAAGGATAGGCATTGAAGACAAAACCTATTTTTTCGAAATCGATCTTGGTTCTAAATTCCCATTAACGCTCAGAAAAAGCCTCCTGGAGGAAATCAATTACAAAAAGTTTCATGGAACTGGAAATTGGAAAGATGCCAAAGGCAATGCCTATGAAGCCCCCTCTTATCTAGTCCCAAAAATCAAATTAGGGAATCAGATCCTAAATGAAGTCCTTATTCAGCAAGAGGATGATGACTATCTTTTCAATACAACATTATGGGATGAAGAAAATAAAGGGAAAAACATTGTCCATTCCCAATATGGCTCTATCGGCTGGCCCCTATTAACCAAAAATAACCTTCTCATCGACCTCCAAAATTCCACAATTATCCTGAGCAACGATACAGGCAAACTAAAAGAAGCCGGATATAACCTTAACGAACTAACAGCCGTCCCTATCGAACTAACCAGCATAGGCATCATACTACAAGCCAAAACAGACTTGGGCACCCAAAGATTTCTCCTAGACACAGGCTCAACCCTGAACCTCATTGAAGCCCACCTAGTCGAAAATCAAAAATGCACCCTCGAAAAACACGGCCTCTCCCTGTTCACAACCTCCTTCTTCATTCTCAACAACCAGGACTTCGGCAGACTTGACCTTCACCCCTACCCCATCACCCCCACCCTCGGAATCAACGGCATCCTCGGCATCCCCTTCCTAAAGGACCATATCGTGTACCTCGACTTTTCTAGTAAGGTTGCCTATTTAGGGGCTTTTTAGCTCCATTAAATGTTTGTAGGGTTAATACCTTAAGCGCCGGTTACTTGTGACTGTATTTATCAACTTCCTTAGAAACTTTGAAAATAGCTTCACGCTGATCTCAATAATTCCCCTTTCCATTTACCATTATTATCATGCTAACAATAAACTAGTTAGGCTAGAAAAAAAACAATAAAAAATATTTTAAATAAATTATTTGACATTAATTCTATTTAATTGTAAAATATACCCAATTAACATTAAAACGGAGGCAAAGATGAAAAATAAAAACTCGGGGTTTATTAAGGCATTAGTAATTTCTTATTGTTTAATAGGTTGTGTTGGCGGAGCAGCACTTGGATTCATTAGCTTAGGCTTGCCTGGGTTATTGCTTGGTATAGCTGGGGGAAGTTTATTAGGTTATGTTTTACATAAATCTACTCGTTTGCTAATTAAGTCATGATTTCCTTTAAAAGCATAATATACCTAACACTAGGAAATTAACTATGTCTCAATCAATAGCACAGACTCCAGCTCCAATTTACATTTGGGCCTCGATGTATCATGAAAACCATACACTCTATTCTGCCCATCCTACCAATGTAGAGGAAAACATTCATCGCCTGAGAGAATCCCATGTTGATCCAGCAAGGGTGCACCTATTAACCGATACTTCTTATCTTTTACGCGCTATTTCTTCAAGGGGAAAAAAGGCTGTAATACTTGGCGGAGGGTATACGCCTTTTCTTTCAAGAGAACTAGAACCAGTAAAAAAGAAAGCTCAAGAAGCTACCATTGAAGGAACATTGGACATTTGGGGCCAATGCGCAGGAGCCAACATGCTCTGTGATAGCGTTGTGATTCCTTGGGAAAAAAAGACTAGGAATTTTCAGGAAATAAAACCACTAGGTCTTTTACCTATTACTGCAGATGCCGGAGTCTATCCAATTGAAACAAGTGCTTCTTTAGGCGACCTTATCAACCGCCGAATAGTTACATTGGATTCCGCTTCTGATGGAGAATTTTCCACCTACTGGTACAGAGGATCTAAATTTAGGTATTCCCAAGAATCAGATACTGTGAAATGCTCTGAACTAGCTCATTACGTTGGTCCCGAAATAAAAACTGGCGAAAAGCCCATTGCGGTTATGTGCGGCACTACTGCAAATGGTTCAAAAATTATTGCTTCCGGGGTACATGCGGAAATAGTACACGTCGATGTGCCTAGAGAAGGCGATTCTGCATCCGAAAAACTCAGCTTAGACAGAAATCGTAGAAACCACTTGGAGACTATTTACAAGACTTTAGGTATAATTCCGTTAATCACCTCTCGACTCTAATATGTCTCAATCAATAGCACAGACTCCAGTTCCAATTTACATCTGGGCCTCGATGTATCATGAAAACCATACACTCTATTCTGCCCATCCCACCAATATAGAAGAAAACACTCATCGACTGACAGAATCACATGTTGATCCGGCAAGAGTGCACTTATTAACCGATGCTTCTTATCTTCTACGCGCTATTTCTTCAAAGGGAAAAAAAACTGTAATACTTGGCGGAGGATATACGCCTTTTCTTTCAAGAGAACTAGGACCAGTAAAAAAGAAATTTCAAGAAGAGACCGCTAAAGGAACATTGAACATTTGGGGTCAATGCGCAGGAGCCAACATGCTCTGTGATAGCGTTGTGGTTCCTTGGGAAAAAAAGATTAAGCATTTTCAAGAAATAAAACCGTTTGGGCTTTTACCTATTACTGCAGATGCCGGAATATTTCCAATTGAAACAAGTGCTTCTCTAGGCGACCTTATTAACCGTCGAATAGTTACATTAGTTTCCGCTTCTGATAGAGAATTTTCCGCCTATTGGTACAGAGGATCCAAGTTTAGGTATTCCCAAGAATCAGATACTGTTACTGTGAAATGCTCTGAATTAGCCCATTACGTTGGTGTCAAACCTGAAACAAAAACTGGCGAAAAGCCCATTGCGGAGGTGTGCGGCACAACTGCAAATGGTTCAAAAATTATTGCTTCCGGCGCACATCCAGAAATAGTACATGTAGATGTGCCTAGAGAAGGCAGTTCTGCATCTGAAAGGCTAAGCTCAGATAAAAATCGTAAACACCATCTGGAGACCGTTTACAAGACTTTAAATATAATTCCGTTAATCCCCTCTCGACTCTAATTTGACAGTCCCTTCATAATAAAGCTTCCCCAAAACTATCTATTCAGATATCTGTTTCTCTAAATGGAAGAAAAAACACTCCCTCCCCCTACCGGATATTCGAAAAAAGAGAAGCGAAATGTCATTATTGCCGTTTCTCTTGGAAATATATTAGAATGGTACGAAATTTATCTTTATGTCTATTGGTCTCCAATTATCGCGAAACTATTTTTCTCTTCAGGCTCAGATTTTAAAAACCTAATCGATACATTTTGGGTATTTGGCTTGGGTTTATTGGCCCGTCCTGTAGGGGGTATATTTTTTGGAAGACTTGGGGATATCATTGGAAGAAAAAAGGTGTTGATTCTTTCTGTTCTCGTCATGACCATTCCCACTTTCATTACAGGGTTATTGCCAACTTATGCGCAAGTAGGAGCACTTTCTCCTTGGCTTCTCGCCGCGCTGAGGTTACTTCAATCATTCCCAGCTGGAGCAGAACTACCAGGAGCTTGTTGTTACCTATACGAAAGCTCAAGATTTTCTGAAAGAAAATATCTTACTAGCTGGGCAGCAGTCGGATTTCAAACTGGAATATTGGTAAGCACGATCGAGTGTTTCGTTCTTGAGAAATTATTAACGCCAGAACAGTTAATAAATTGGGGATGGCGTTTATCCTTTTGGATGGGAGGACTTATAGGTCTTGCTGGCTTATTTATGCGATCAAGATTACACGAGTCACCTTTATTTTTAGAGATGACAAAATATACAACAGTTCATAAGGAACCGTTGTTAGACTTATTCAAACATAAACGAGGCGTTATTCAAGGTTTCTTTTTTTCATTATTATGCTCATCTGGATTTTATTTATTTACCGTTAATTTCCCAATTCACTTCGGTAATTCTTTTGGCTTAAATTATACTGACAACTTGATTTTTCTTACTCTTTTCTTGATACTAATAACTGCTCCTCTTCCCCTGTTTGGCAAACTTGCAGAGAGAGTTGATTACAAAAAAATGTTAGTTTATTCAACGGGGGGAATGATTATCTTACTTTATCCCCTCTATTTTGGAGTTGTTCGAAACAATGCTACTATAATCATCATTACTATGTTTTTATTTTGTATTATGTACTCTTGCATGACCTCTTTATTACCTTATATTTTCTGCAATTTGTTTCCAACTCGCAGCCGATTCACTTGTCTATCAACGAGTTTTAATATTGCAGACGCCACCATAGGCGGATTTACGCCAGTCCTCACCTTGTATATGTTAAATATAACAGGAGATATTGGTTCGTTTTGTTGGATTCTCTTGTTTTTTGGCATTTTGTCCTTGGGATCATTTATGATGATCAAAGAAAGAAAACATCCCAATTAACTCAAGTGTATCACCTCCTCAAGATTCCGGGCATTTTCCTCAGCATGCTTACGAGTTAAGGATAAGGAGTCATTAATTTCTTTTAAATTGCCAAGAAAGGCAGGCAATTGCTAACTTGCATCCTCATTAAATATGAGGATCTGTGTTTCGACATTTTAAGCTTCTTGTAAATTCTGTTCTACTTTTTACGGTCCCTGCCGCTACTCTACACCCTCAGGAAAATTCACAAGTCACCCCCCAAACGCAGATAGTCGACTATGAAACGGAGATAACAAAAAACAATTATGCGCCAACCTATTCTGAAATCAGCCATAGAGGATCAGATCCCTTCCTTTAAAGAAAACATCGTGCAGCAGCAGTTTTTCCAGCCCACAACCCTAGCGCAACAAGAGCTTTCTTGGGAAGAAAATGGAAGAGCACTAGGATCTCTTTTTGCTCATGATAGCTTTAATAACATTCAGCACCAGGTCCCTTACCATCCAGGATTTGCTCAAGAAGTTCAAAACTTTGACTCGAATGGGCACACAGAAATCGATCAAAAATTTTCTACCGATTACACCCACATGTATGCGAATCCAGAAAAAGAAGTCGACTTTAACACCCTTTCATACCAAGTACGAGGAGAAAAAACTTTGGCGTATGGGTATTTAAACCAAGCAGAGCAAGACTTCGGAAAAGCGATTGAGGCAAATCCAACCAATCCACTTCCCTATCTTGAAAGAGGAGTCGCTCATTTTGGGTTAGGAGAATACGATCGCTCTTTAGAAGATTATCGGGAGTTCACTTCTCAAGTTCAAAAAACGTATCCTTTGCAGGTGACAGACTTTAGTTTGGGATTTGCCAAAGGGCTTCCCCAAGGAATCTACGACTCTGGAGAGGGAATTTTCTTATTCATCTCCGATTTAGTTAGGCATCCCATTCATATTCCTCTTGAGGAATTCATTTATAGGAAACAATAAAAATGAGCATTGAAGAAGAAATTTTAAAAGGAATTTTATCCGTAATTGAAAAGATTTCAAATGTTCCCTTTCAACAAAAAGCTTGGGTGGAAAATAAAGTTCATCCCTATGCTTTTTTCGAAGAAAGCATGCATCAATTATTCGACGATTATGAGCTATCTAATGTGTTAGATAATTATGAGGCATATGGCATTTCAAAGGAACAATACAAAATTTTGAATAAATTTTATGAGGTTTTAGATCGATACTCGGATGAAAAGATGTCATGGTTACAGACTGTTGATCCAAAAGAAATATTAGCAGATCCAAGATGGCATGAAATTCAGAAAATGGCCAAAGAAGTGCTAAAAGCCTTTAACTTATGAGAATTTATAACGTAGATTCAGATCAAAAAGTGAATGAGGTCATTCTTTACCTAACTCCTGATGAAGCACAGGAAATGAAGGATTCACTTGAATTAATCCTTAAAGATAATAAAAAAAACCGTCACGAACATATTCCTGATAGAGAAAGTGATTTCAAAAGAGAAATTACCGTCTGTATATACAGAAAAGATAACTTATCAAGCTTCGACGAACGCTCAAAAAAGTTTATTCTAAAAGATGAATAATGAAAATTATAAAGAATATCTCACTGATTTTATATCGCTGTTTCAGATATTACATATTTATTAGTTTTGCACTAGTGACGGGGTGCGATCCGCACCCGCATTGCAACAAATTGACGGATCTAGAAAATCAGTACCTGGAAAGCTTTTTTAGACATCTTTTTGAAACTACAACCGGTGGTTATGTGCTTTATGGGAACAAACCTCTTCTTTTGTGTCCTTTTAAATTTATTGAAAAGACGATCCCCGGAACTATAGAGCACAAAGACGCCGTAATTTTTACTCAAGGCCTTAAAGCCTGGAAAAAGCTAAATATTCAGAGCAAAAATTATCTTCTTGTTCCTCTTACAAACTCTGGAGCCGAACCCTTTGAGGTAATTATCCTCATCAATAAAAAAGCATTTAATAACGCCGTTCAAAATAATTTGAGCTTATTCAGATTTAAACTTGGCCCCCAAGTCAACGGACAGAATCTACTAGACAGTCTATTATCCCCGAGCGGCTTTTCAACCCTACTTAAAGGTCATGAAGCGCTTCAAGGAATCCTTTTTGGATACGAAGCAGAAAATTCATTAACCTATGAGAGAGGAAATGCTCTTCGCAAAATGGTCTTTGATGCCTCAAAAGTAAATCCTCCCTTCCAATACAACTTTGAACCAACAACGCCAGAAGAGTTAAAGGAACAGATCACTAGTTACGTAGATAGTCAAGCAGGTGTAGGGCAAAGCATATTAGATGAACTCGCTGATTTTTCCTTCTATGTGCCTGAAAACGAAGATGAAATTATCCCGAAAATTCCCTTCAGCTATCACACTAAATCTGAAGAGTCAAAAAAACTTTTAGAATCCTATAAAGAGTCTGAAAAAACATTAATCAATCTACAAGCTCAAAAAGACTTCCTTGATCAGGTTCTAGGGAGACTAAAGCAATGATTAAAAAAATCCTCATTTTAGCAAGTGTAGTAGGGTGCATCTTCTTATGCAAAGACCCAGCCTTTGCTCGCCCTAATCAAGGAAGTCTGAATTCAACTACTATCATGCAGCATTTAACTCAAGAGGAGCAAAAGAGGCTCCCTCTGATCATAGCACTTTCTCTGAAAGACCTATGCCCTGAAAGAGCCCACTTCGCTTCTTTCATCCAGGGTATTAAAATTGCTGATTCAGAAAAAGCAAGTAACTACCAAGAAAGCCCTGAAATCCAAGCCTACATGCAATATGCAATGCAAATCACTCTCGATCCGAAAATCACAAAAAATTTAGCCCTATCAGCGGAGTATCTTCAAAAAAAACAAGGAGCAGAAGGTTCAATCCCTCTAATCAACGACAAAATTTGTTATAAAATCTTGAAAACCGGCATAAAAAAAGGTATCGAAGACGGCTCGATCAACAACGTTAAAATCAACTTCACGATCAAAGGCACCGACAACAACTTCCTTGCTGGAAATTATACCCTTTCCGGACCTCTTTCATGCACTTTGTCTGAATTAATCCCTGGAATGGCCCACGGAATGCTAGGAATGTATCTTAGTGAAGTGAGAGAGATTTACGTTCATCCTGAGTTCGCCTATGGAGTTTTTTCTAATTTTGGCAACGGACGAGCCCTGACAATACAAGTAGAGCTCATTGAATGTACAACGACAGACACAATTTTCCAGCCCTGCCTTATATCCACAGACCTTGCAAAATTTCTACCGAATGCCCCAAAAGAGACCGACATAACCTCCTTGCAGAAAGACTTCATCACTTTTTGTGGCAAAGCCTCTTGGTCATTCTACAAACAACATCTACCGCAGCTGCACCTCGATGAAATACTCCACCACCTTCAATCAGACTCAGTCTTATCCCCTGAAAACAGGGAAACCTTATACAAACTCCTGTGGCTCATATATACACAACGTGAATGAAGAATTCTTTTTCGTGCCAGTA